>JACMNW010000358.1 GCA_014378345.1 Pseudorhodobacter sp.
GGCCGTTGCCTTCGTTGCATCGCCACAAGCGCCGGCTGCATTCATATCCTGCGCCTGCCAGCCAATTTTGCCGGCATTGGTCAAGCCAAGGTGACGATTTTCTTGCGCCAGATCGGCAATCTTTGTGTGGAAGTTCCGTGCGTGATCCATCTGCACAAGGTCTGGATGCAGGGCCAGCATGACAGATGTTTCAAGGTCGCCCGCATGAATGCCAAAACGGTTTTCCTCGGGGGTCAACAGCCCCTCTGGCAGGCCCATGGCGAACCAGTTTGCTGCCACGGTTATCATCTTGTGCTTTATGCGCAAATCCCGCGCGACGATATCCATCACCGAGATTTGCCCACCGTGGGAATTCAGCAAAACCAGCTTGCGAACCCCTGCCGCGGCCACGCAATCGCCGATTTCCATCCACATAGAAATCAGGGTCTGGGTTGAGAACGTCAAAGTGCCCGGCCATGCAGAATGTTCATTGCTTTTGCCGACAGGCAGAGTTGGCAGAAATATTGCGGGGCATTCCGGTGAAATCAGGGGAAGCGTCGCCGAAATCATGCCGTCCAAAATGGCTTGATCCACAGATAGAGGCAAATGCGGGCCGTGCTGTTCGATGGCACCCACAGGCAAAATGGCAATCAGGCGGCCCGGGTCCAGCGCGGCAAAATCGCGCGCGGTATAATCTGCCCAAAAGCGATGTTTCAAGCGCATCAATTGATCCCCACTGCCCGCAACGGCCTTCCGGGGGCAAGCCCGGCGATAACCCGTAAAATAGAATTCCGGTCGATGCCAAAATGCCGGTAAAGATCGTTGACCGTACCGGATTGGCCGAAATGTTCCACCCCAAGCCCCGCCACCTTGTGGCCATGCACAGACCCGAGCCAACTGAGCGTGGCGGGATGGCCGTCAATCACCGTGACCAACAGGCAATCGCGCGGGATTGGGGCAAGCAGCGTTTCAATATGGCTTTGCGCCACACGCCCGTTGATCCGCGCGGTTTGGGCCGCCTGCCAGCCTGCATTCAGGCGGTCAGCGGATGTGATCGCTAATATTCCCACATCGCGCCGCCCTTCGGTCAACGATGCCGCAGCGCCTATCGCCTCTGTCGCGACAGTGCCTTGATAGGCAATCACGACCTCGCAATTCGGCCCCGGTTCGCGCAGCCAGTATGCACCGTCGATGACGCCATTTCGAAGGGTGTCGAGGTTGCGCTTTGGTTGTTCCAGCGTGCGGGTAGACAGGCGCAGATAGACCGACCCACCGCCCGCCTCACGCTGCCAATCGGCACCGTCAGCGTGGGCTGCATCCCGTTGCATATAGGCAAACGCCCATTCCATGATGCAAGCCAATTCATCGGCAAAGGCTGGCTCAAAACTGGCAAGCCCGTCTTGCGCCATGCCAATCAACGGCGTGCCAATGGATTGATGCGCGCCGCCTTCCGGCGCAAGCGAGATGCCCGACGGCGTGGCCACCAGCAAAAACCGCGCTTCTTGATAACAGGCATAGTTTAGCGCATCGAGACCGCGTGCAATGAACGGGTCATACAGTGTGCCAATGGGTAAAAGCCGTGTGCCAAACAAGTTGTGGCTTAACCCTGCCGCCCCAAGCAGCAAGAACAGGTTCATTTCCGCAATGCCAAGTTCCAGATGCTGGCCTTCGGGGGAAAATTGCCATTTCTGCGTTGAGACAACTTTTTCGTCGCGAAAGGTATCGGCCCTGCCTTCACGGGCGAACAGCCCCCGGCGATTGACCCAGCCGCCAAGATTGGTAGACACGGTGACATCGGGCGAGGTCGTTAATATATGCGCGGCGAAAGGCGTATCGGATTTGGCAATGGTATCCAGTATCTTGCCAAAGGCGGCCTGCGTAGAAATCTGGTCATCTGGCAAAGCTACTATTGCAGGCACAGCAATCATGGGCGCAGTCGTGGCACGGCTACCTTGCGCGTTGAAAGGCACACGCGCCAGCAGCTCATCAAAAACTTTGGATGTCATTCCAGTAGCTTCTGCCTTGTCCCATTCGTGACCTGCCCTAATGCCCATGCGCGACTGGAAGGCGACCATCTGCGCCTCTGTCATCAGCCCGGCATGGTTGTCTTTATGCCCTGCCAAAGGCGTGCCCCAGCCCTTGACGGTGTAGGCCACAAACACCGTTGGCCTGTCGTGCAAAGCGGCAGCATCAAAGGCAGATTGCACGGATTGAAGGCAATGACCGCCCAGATTTGCCATCAGGTCGGCCAGGCTGTCATCATCACGGCGATCCAACAGCGCCGACACTGCGCCCTGGTCACCTATTTCCTCCATCAAGCGTTTGCGCCATGCGGCCCCGCCCTGAAACATCAGCGCAGAGTAAAGCTGGTTTGGACAAGCGTCGATCCAACGGCGCAGGGCGCTACCTCCTGCCTCGGCAAAAGCCGCCATTTGCAGCGCACCGTATTTCAGGGTGACAACATCCCAGCCAAACGCATGAAAGATGGCGCTAAACCGATCCGACAGACCTTCACGAACCACACCGTCAAGACTTTGGCGGTTGTAATCGATGATCCACCAGCAATTTCTAAGGCCGTGCTTCCAGCCCTCTTGCAGGCATTCGTAAACATTGCCTTCATCAAGTTCAGCGTCACCCACCAGTGCTATCATCCTGCCTTCGGGGCCAGTTCCCAAACCCTTTGCGCGAACATAATCCTGCACGATCGAGGCAAACGCAGTTATCGCAACACCCAAGCCCACTGATCCCGTTGAAAAATCAACATCCGCTGTGTCTTTGGTGCGCGATGGGTAGGATTGCACACCACCAAACCCGCGAAAATTCTGCAGCTTTTCAAGCGTTTGATTGCCAAAAAGGTATTGGATGGCGTGAAACACCGGCCCCGCATGCGGCTTTACCGCCACCCTGTCCTGGGGGCGCAGGGTGTTGAAATAAAGTGCCGTCATCAGCGTAACCATCGACGCACATGATGCCTGATGCCCGCCTACTTTCAGCCCATCCGTTTTGGGCCGCAGATGGTTGGCGTTATGGATCATCCAGGCACTAAGCCAAAGCGCCCGGCCTTCCAGAACTTTCAGCTCTGACATGGACAGTCTTGCCATAGAATTTGCCCCCCGGCCTTAGCCCGACCCCTGCAATGATTGGCACAACAAACCAAAGAGTCAAACCATTTGCTTTGTTTCACGAGCGACGCCGCATTTCGCGACGCACATTTTGCCAGACCCGCGCCCAATTGATGGAAGTTTGGGCGGCTTGGGCATGGACCTTGGTGAAAACCTGAATTAGCCTTTGCGGGCGGCACATCGGGTTGGCACCAAGTTTCAAGAGGCAAAATGACAATTCAAGTCGTGGTTTGGGGCGAAAATGTACATGAGCAGACCAACAAAGTTGTGTCTGATCTGTATCCAACTGGGATGCACGGCTGTATTGCCGATGCCCTGAACAGTGATCCGGCGATCACCGCCACGACAGCCACGCTGCAGCAGGCTGACCACGGCCTGCCAGCACACCGGTTGGCGCAGACTGATGTGCTGTTATGGTGGGGCCATGCCGCGCACGGGCAGGTCGATGATGCAGTTGTAGACCGGGTGGCAGAACAGGTTTGGGCAGGCATGGGCCTGATCGTGCTGCATTCGGGGCATTTTTCCAAAATCTTCAAACGCTTGATGGGTACACCCTGCAACCTGACATGGCGTGAAGCGGGAGAGAGGGAACGCCTTTGGCTTACCTCGCGCAATCACCCTATTGCGGCGGGATTGCCTGATCATTTCGAGCTGGAAAATGAGGAAATGTATGGCGAGCCGTTTGGCATTCCTGACCCGATGGAAACTGTGTTCATCAGCTGGTTTCAGGGGGGTGAGGTGTTCCGGTCTGGTGTGACCTACAAGCGTGGTGCGGGCAATGTATTCTATTTCCGACCCGGGCATGAAACCTATCCGACCTACCACGATGCCAATATCCAGATGGTGCTGCGCAATGCAGTGAAATGGGCGCACAACCCGGCCAAGCGCATTGTAGACCCAACTGCTGCGCCCAATGTGCCTGTGGCAGGGGCGTTGGAGCCGATTGTGGAACGCGGACCGCGCCTGCACCATGATGGCGAGGAAGGTCTGCGATGAAACCTGTCCGTGTTCTGATCCTTGGCACCGGCGGCATGGCGAATGCCCATGCTGAAGCCTATGTTTCGATGCCGGGTGTTTCCCTTGTGGCGGGCATTGATACCAACGCAGAACGGCTTTCCGCATTTAATACAAAGCACGGGATCGGCCACGGTTTTGCCTCTGTCGCGGATGCGCTGGCCTGGGGGCAATTCGATGCGGTGTCCAATGTGACGCCCGACCCTGTGCATTTCCCCACCACGCTGCCGATGCTGGCTGCAGGTAAACATGTTCTGTGTGAAAAACCGCTGGCCACGAATCACCATCATGCGGCGGAAATGGCGGCCGCCGCAGCAAAAGCCGGTGTCGTGAATATGGTCAACCTGACCTATCGCAATGGCCCCGCTTTGATGCATGCAGCCGCAATGGTCGCGGATGGGGCCATTGGTCCCGTCCGGCATTTTGAGGCGTCTTATCTGCAAAGCTGGCTGACC
>JACMNW010000359.1 GCA_014378345.1 Pseudorhodobacter sp.
GCCCTGTTAAAGGCCCCCGAAGGCTGTGACGCCACACGCCTTATCGCCATGGCAACGGGTGAATTCCTAACCCGCGATCTGATCAACACCCCTTCCTCCGACATGGGGCCGGCCGAGCTTGAAGCCGCCTTCCTAACCCTCGCCGCCCAATTCCACGCCACTACCGAGGTTATCCGGGGCAATGACCTCATCCCGCAAAACTTTCCTATGATCCACGCCGTTGGCCGCGCCTCCCCCCGCGCCCCCCGCATCCTAAGCCTGCGCTGGGGCACGTCCGGCCCCCGCCTGACGCTGGTCGGCAAAGGCGTTTGTTTTGATACTGGGGGCCTTGATATCAAACCCTCTTCCGGCATGTTGCTGATGAAAAAAGATATGGGTGGGGCGGCCACTGTCATGGGCCTTGCCCATATGATCATGACATTGAAACTGCCCCTGCAACTGCGCGTCATCATCCCTGCGGTGGAAAATTCAATCGCTGGCAATGCCATGCGCCCTTCGGATATTCTGACCTCCCGCAAGGGCCTGACAGTGGAAATTAACAACACTGATGCCGAAGGTCGCTTGATCCTTGCCGATGCACTGGCATGGGCTGATGAGGAAACCCCTGATGCGATTATCTCGATGGCCACCCTGACAGGATCAGCCCGCGTCGCAGTCGGCCCCGATCTTGCACCGTTCTACACCGATGATGATGCCTTGGCGCAGGCGCTGGCGGACGAAGCCCCCGGCGCATGCGATCCGGTCTGGCGCCTGCCGTTCTGGGATGCGTATGAGGCCATGATAGAGCCTAAAATCGCTGACCTCGATAACGCGCCCGCGGGCAGTTTCGCAGGCTCTATCACCGCCGCCTTGTTCCTGCGCCGCTTCGTTACCTGCCCCCGCTACGTGCATTTCGACATTTATGGCCACACCCCCGCCGATGCCCCCGCCCGCCCCAAAGGCGGCGTCGGCCAAGGCGCGCGCGCCCTGTTGGCCGCCCTGCCAAAAGTTCTGAACCTATGACAGACCCCCGCATCACCCCCGCCAACAGCCGGGCCGCCCTTGAAAGCTTACGCGGCACAGTCACCGCCCCGCATTTCACCAACGGCGAACCCGCCCAACTGATCCAACCGCTTACAGACCTGCTGGCAGCACCCGGCGGCAGACGTGAACGCCAACTGCTGCTGGGTGATGGCTTCACCGTGATCGACCGCCACGACGGCTATGCCTTCGGCCAAGCCAACAAAGATGGTTTTTGCGGCTACTTGCCGGAATCCGCATTGGGGTTAGCGGAAATCCCAACCCACTGGGTCGCCGCCCCGATGACCACGCTGTACCCAGAGGCCAACATGAAGGTCAAAGAAACCGGCAGCCTGACCCTCGGCGCACGTGTCACCGCGATAGCAGAATTAGGCAAATTCACCCAAACCACGCGCGGTTTTGTGCCTACACTGCACCTCAAACCCATTGGTGATTGGCACAAAGACCCCGTCGCCATTGCCCAAACTTACCTCGGCACCCCCTACTTGTGGGGGGGCAACAGCCGCGCCGGGCTTGACTGTTCCGGCCTCGTGCAAGCTTGTCTGATGTCCTGCGGCCACGCCTGCCCCGGCGATGCCGACCTGCAACAAGCCCTCGGCAAACCCATTTCAGAAAAAGCCGCCCTAAAACGCGGTGATCTTTTGTTCTGGGATGGCCATGTCGCTCTGTGCATGAACGCAGATTTCATGATCCACGCCACTGCTGCCTTCATGGCCGTTGTGATGGAAAACACTCGCTCCGCCATCAAACGCATCGCGGATCAAGGTTATGGTCCCGTTATTGCAAGGCGCCGCGTTATTTAACCGCTTACAAAGCCCTTGCCAAGTTTCAGCGCGGTCACATACGAAAGGACCCGAAAAATGCGATAACCAGACTACTCCACTGCTTTGATAAGCTTGCTATCTAACACCCGCAACACAGCTGCCAGATCGTGCCCCCGGCGCAAAATCTGCCCGTCCATCCCCACCACAGCATACATACCCTGCTTTGCGCGCAGTTTTGGGCGCTTTTCAATGCGGTACAGCGGAAATTCTGCTGTCCGCCGGAACACCGAAAACACCGCCATATCTCGCAAGCACGAAATACCATAATCGCGCCATTCGCCCGCAGCCACCATTCGGCCATATAGGCTAAGAATCACAGAAAACTCCCGCCGATCAAAGCTGATCTGCTCGCTTGACTGCGCGTTTTGGGGAAAGGGCGTCGGCATCTGAATCGTCATTTTGTAAGATTAGCAACGGCCCAGCGCAAATCAAGCGCTCGCTGCACACAACCCTTGTCTGATTTCAGACACGCAATCACCGACACATGGCCATGATTGTTCCCAATCCCCGCCCAAATTGACCAGCATACAGTAATTGTTGCGAGTCAACGAAACCCCGGATGGGTGGAACTTTAGCCCCCCCAAATGACCGCCTGTCCGGGGCGCTTGCGAGTGAAGATCAAGCCTCTGTCCCTGACAGGGGTTTTATCCATTTTTCTAGGCTGAAAATGCCTCAGTCAATCGCATCTCACCCACCCGCAGCCCACGCCAATTGTGCAAATCCGTGCCCAGCCGTTTTTGCGCGGCGGGATGATCCGCATCCAAAACACCCGCCCGAATCAGCAAAGATGTAATCGCGGCTTCAGCGGCTCGCGTGCCGCCATCAGCTATCTTCAACGCAATCCCGATACGTTTTTCGGGAATAATCGCCACGAAAACCGCTTCTGCCCCGGTTTTGATCGCAACCCGCCCGCCCATGGCCCGCATCAATTCTGTGCAGGCGCGGGTTTCCCCAGCCACCAGCTCGGGGTAAGCCGCCATTGCCCGTGTCAAGCGGTATGCGGCACGACTGCGTAAATCTCCGGTCTCTGACGCTGTTGCAAAATACGCCATGGCACGGGCCAGACCCTGCACCGAAGTTGCAAAATTTGGCGCGGAACAGCCGTCAATCCCGTAGCCGGGGCTGGCCTCCCCGGTCACCTCTTCAAATGCCGCCTTCACTGCCTTTTGCACCGGATGATCCGCTTCGGTATATTCCGGCCCGGCCTTCAGATGCCGGTTCAACGTCAGGAACCCGCTGTGTTTGCCCGAACAGTTGTTGTGTATCTGGCACGGTTTTTCCCCCGCCAAAACCAAACCGTTATGTGCAGGAATGTCACTTGGCCAATGTGTGCCACAGCGTAAATCCTGCTCTGCCAACCCCAGATCATCCAACCACTGCGTCACCATATTCGTATGAATTGCAGCACCCTGGTGACTGGCACAAGACAACGCAAGCTGTGCATCGGTCAAACCAGCCGCATGTGCCGCCCCGCTTTCAATTAACGGCAGCGCCTGCAGCATCTTGGACGATGATCGCGGAAAGATCACGGCCGCCGGATCACCCCACGCAGATACGATCTCGCCATCTGCACCACACATCACCGCATGGCCGGAATGGCTGCTTTCCAGCATCCCGCCACGCCACAATTCAACCATCGGTATCGCATTTGCCATCAATTTCCCTCTCACAGATGCGCGATTTGTCGCCCATAGGGCTTTCGCGACCTGCATCTTTTGCGGTAAGGGATACGAAGTTGAGCTGTCAGACGCTACAGGAAAAACGCGCGCAATCGCGACACTGGTCGGGCGGGGCTTATGTTGAGTTGCTGGAGGCTCTTACAAATATGAAATTCATTCTCGTTAGTACCCTTGGTCGCGTTATTATTGCCGCAGCACTATGCAGCGCTGCTACCTTCGCTGTGGCACAAGAATCCACCAATCAGGTTGCCGTAAAAACGGATTGGAGCGTGTTTACAGAAGAAAACCCCAAAGAATGTTGGGGTGTCTCTAGCCCCAAAGAAACCGTGAACACCCGCGATGGCGCGCCAGTTTCCGTGCGCCGGGGTGATATCTTGCTGTTCGTCACTTTCCGGCCCGGTGGCGCCGGCGGCGAGGTGTCTTTTTCAGGTGGCTATCCTTTTGAAACGGGTTCGACTGTTAAAATTGACATTGAAGGCACCGCATTTGATCTGTTTTCCGATGGTGAATGGGCATGGCCTGCAAGTGCAACCGATGACGCCGCCCTACTTGCTGCTTTGAAAGGCGGCACAACAGCCGTTCTGTCCGGCCAATCGGGCAAAGGCACCAAAACCAAAGACACATTTTCCCTGCGTGGCTTTACCGCCGCTATGGACGAAGCCGCCTCACGCTGCAAATAACACAAATATTAAAATCACTATTGGCCCCGCCATCCATGGCTGGGGCTTTTGCTTTTCCAGACCGCGCCCGTTCCGTTTTGCGCAAAACTGCGCTATGGGTGCCGCAACTGGGCAATTCCCAATTCACCAAAGGCTCCCATGACCGCCCCCATCACCCAAGATGTGCTGACGATCCCGCGCAAAATGCCGGCCTCCGATAAGGCGAACCTGATCGGCCTGACCCGTGATCAGCTGCGAAGCGCCCTGATCGACGCGGGCACCCCTGAAAAACAAGCAAAAATGCGCGTGGGCCAAATCTGGACATGGCTTTACCACTGGGGCCTGCGCGATTTTACGGGCATGACGAATCTGTCAAAAGAACTGCGCCAAACGCTGGCAGACCGTTTCAGCATCGAAATTCCTGAGGTGGTCACCCGACAGATCAGCAGCGATGGCACCCGCAAATATCTTGTCCGTATCGCAGGAGGGCACGAGGTTGAGGTTGTCTATATCCCTGAAACAGACCGGGGCACTTTGTGCATATCGTCCCAAGTCGGCTGCACGCTGACCTGTTCGTTCTGCCACACCGGCACCCAAAAACTGGTCCGCAACCTGACGGCAGGGGAAATTGTCGGCCAGGTCATGCTGGCCCGTGACGATCTGGACGAATGGCCCGTGCAAGGCGAGCCGAACCGCGAAGGTCGGCTTATCTCGAACGTCGTTCTGATGGGCATGGGCGAGCCGCTCTATAACTTCGAAAATGTCCGTGTCGGCCTGCGTGTGATCATGGATAACGAAGGCATCGCCTTGGGTCGCCGCCGCATCACCCTGTCCACCTCCGGCGTTGTCCCCGAAATTGCCCGCACTGCCAACGAAATCGGATGCCTGTTGGCTGTCAGTTTCCACGCCACTACCGATGAAGTCCGCGACCAACTGGTGCCTATCAATAAAAAATGGAACATCGCCACCCTGCTCGATGCCCTGCGCGCCTATCCCGGCCTGACCAACTCTGAGCGCATCACCTTCGAATATGTCATGCTTCAAGGCGTGAACGATAGCAAAGAAGACGCCTACCGTCTGGTCGAGCTGATCCGCGGCATCCCCGCCAAAATCAACCTGATCCCGTTCAACGAATGGCCCGGCGCGCCTTATAAACGCTCGTCTGGCAACCGCATCCACGCCTTCGCCGACATCATCCACGACGCAGGCTACGCCAGTCCCATCCGCACCCCGCGTGGCGAAGACATCATGGCAGCTTGCGGGCAGTTGAAATCGGCCACCGAAAAGACGCGCAAGGTTCGGGCTTAACGCTGCAAAGACTTGACCCTTTTTAACCGCCTGCTACCCCTACCCTTATGGCGCTTCCCGTTCTTCCCAACCCCACTGCCCGGCGCATTTTCCTTGCTCGTCACGCATTGGCCGATGCAGCGGCTTTGCCTGCCAAAGGTGCCGCACTTGCAGCGCTGATAGACCGCATCGGTTTCGTCCAGGTCGACAGCATCACTACCGTTGAACGCGCTCATCACATGATCCTGTTCGCCCGCCGCCAGTCCTACAAGCCCGAATACCTCAAACCCCTTTTGGAAACCAACCGCGCCCTGTTTGAACATTGGACGCATGACGCCTCAATCCTGCCTGTGGCCCTGTTTCCGCACTGGCAGCACCGCTTTGCCCGCGACGGTCACCGCTTGGCTGATAACTGGCGCAGCTGGTTCCGCGATGGATACGAGGCGAAATTTGACGAAATCCTGCGCCGTATTTCAGACGAAGGTCCCGTCACCAGCACCGATGTCGGCGTAGGTGAGGCGCGCGGCAAAGGCGGCTGGTGGGATTGGCACCCCTCCAAAACAGCACTCGAATGGCTCTGGCGCACAGGCGCTTTGTCCATCACCCGCCGTGATGGCTTCCAAAAGGTCTACGACCTTACTGAACGCGTGATTCCAGAGTGCCACCGCACGGCCACCCCAAGTCTTGATGAAACCACAAACTGGGCCTGCACCTCCGCCCTTAATCACCTTGGCTTTGCCAGCCCAACCGAACTCGCCGCCTATTGGAACGCCGTCCCCATCGCTGACGCCCGCGCATGGTGTCGCACGGAACTGGCACGGCAAACCCTCATTGAAATTGCCGTTCAAAACGCTGATGGCACCTCCCGCGCCGCCTACACCCGCCCCGACATCCTGACCGAAACTCCCTCAAATCCTCCAACCCGCCTGCGCATCCTCTCTCCCTTCGATCCCGCCCTGCGCGACCGTAACCGCGCCGAACGTCTGTTTGGCTTTAAGTACCGGATCGAGGTTTTCGTGCCTGAAGCAAAACGCATCTACGGCTATTATGTTTTTCCTGTCTTAGAGGCTGCGCATTTAATCGGCCGAATTGATGTAAAAGCCTTTCGCGACCGCAGGGTTTTACGCGTTCGGGCATTTTGGCTAGAAACTGGGATGCAGTTCACTTTGGGACGGTTGGCGCGCCTTGAGGCGGAACTAAACCGGATGGCGCGGTTTTCCGGTTGCACCTCGGTCGAGTTTGACGAAGGCTGGCAACGCACAGACCTGCGTCAGTGACATAGTCTTAAGTGACGACGGGCCAAGCATCAATTGCGGCCATGGCCTCTTCTGCGGTTTCAACAAACTTGAACAATGAAAGATCACGTTCAGAAATAACGCCTGCGTCAGCCAGCGCTTGCCAGTTCAGTATTCTTTCCCAAAACACGCGGCCAAACAGCAAAAACGGTACCCGTTTCATCCGACCGGTTTGAATAAGTGTCAGGGCTTCAAACGTTTCATCAAGCGTGCCAAACCCACCCGGAAAGACGCAAATTGCCCGCGCACGCATAAGAAAATGCATCTTACGAATCGCAAAATAATGAAAGTTGAAACATAGGTCGGGGGTCACGTATTCGTTCGGCGCCTGTTCATGCGGCAACACGATGTTCAAGCCAATAGACTGCCCGCCCGCATCAGCCGCACCGCGATTGCCCGCCTCCATCACGCCCGGCCCGCCTCCTGTCATAATCACATCTTGCCGCCCGCCGTTTTCCATCGACCTCAGGGTCATCAGTTGGGCAAACCGGCGCGCTTCTTCGTAGAAATGTGAAAGATCGGCCATCGCGGCAGATTTGGCAGTGTGTTTTTTGGCAGGCTCTGGTATCCGCGCGCCGCCAAACATCACGACGGTCGAAGTGATACCCCGTTCATCCAAAATCATCTGCGGCTTTAGCAATTCCAGCTGCAATCGCACCGGGCGCAATTCCTCGCGGCACATGAATTGATCGTCAACAAACGCCAATTGATAGGATGGTGACCGCGTTTGCGGCGTATCAGGTATTGCCCGCGCGGTTTTCGCGTCTTGCTTGCTATCGCGAAACGGGTGGTTGCGCGGTTCGTCGTTCATAGGGGGTATCCTGCAATTGACATTTTGGGGCGGGAATTGCGTGGCCTTTGCCGACCGTCTATAGGCTAGGGCCAAACATGACCACTGCAAAGGAACGCCTGATGTCGCACGCAGATCTTGAAACAACCATCGACGCTGCATGGGACGCCCGCGATAGCATCAGCGCCACCACTAAAGGTGCGGTGCGGGAGGCAATAGAGGCTGCCCTTACTGCCTTGGACGCTGGTACGCTACGGGTGGCGGAGCGCAGCGCCAAAGGGGACTGGACCGTTAAGCAATGGGCAAAGAAAGCTGTGCTACTCGGCTTTCGTCTGCGCGATATGGAGGCGCAGTCGGGCGGTGCGCAGGGGGGCGTTTGGTGGGATAAAGTTGATAGCAAGTTCAAAGGCTGGGGCGATAATCAATGGCGCGCAGCAGGCTTTCGCGCCGTGCATGGGTCTGTGGTGCGCCATTCCGCCTTCATCGGCAAAGGCGTTGTGCTGATGCCATCTTTCGTCAACCTCGGCGCGTTTGTGGATGAAGGCACCATGGTTGATACTTGGGCCACCGTCGGGTCTTGCGCGCAAATCGGCAAAAACGTGCACCTTTCGGGCGGTGTCGGCATCGGCGGTGTGCTGGAACCGATGCAGGCCGGCCCAACCATCATCGAAGACAACTGCTTTATCGGTGCGCGGTCAGAGGTGGTCGAAGGCTGCATCGTACGCGAAGGGTCGGTTCTGGGCATGGGCGTGTTCATCGGCAAATCAACCAAGATCGTCGACCGCGAAACTGGCACCGTTTCCTACGGCGAGGTGCCCGCAGGATCAGTGGTCGTGGCCGGATCAATGCCCTCCAAAAACGGCATCCACCTTTACTGCGCAGTCATCGTGAAAAAGGTCGATGCGCAGACCAGATCAAAAACCAGTATCAACGAGCTGTTGCGCGATTAAATGCGCGCCCGGGGTCAGCGCGGCGAAGACATCGCGCTGACAAAGATACTGGGGAAAGAGCAACGGCAGCACACGGAACCCTGCGAACATCGC
>JACMNW010000360.1 GCA_014378345.1 Pseudorhodobacter sp.
ACGCTTTATTGCGGCCGATCCGCTCGCTGCATCGCGGCTCGCACTGGCCATTGCATGGGCAGCAAGCAAGACCTCAGACGAGATACCGCTTTACCTTGCGCATAATCTTGGCGGAGGTGCCGAAGATTACCTGGCACAGCGTATCGCCCAAAACTTGCCAAATCCTGCGCTGGTGCTGCGTGTGGGCTCAGTGTTTCGCTGGCAGTTGGAACTGCATTCGGCGCAAGGTATTTCCCGGGGCGGCACCGATGATTTCAACCTGATCAAACGCCTGCTGTCGCCTGTTGACCAGCTGCGCCTTGTCTATTCCTGCGGCGTTGGGGATTTGGATCCAGTCAGCCTTCCAGACCGGCTATTGGAATTGCTGCGCGGCCCAAAGGACCGGATAGAAATGCTGCTGCATGACTATCTGCCCATCAGCCCCTCCTACACTTTGTTAAGCACCGATGGCCGCTATTTGGGCGTCCCGGAGTGCACGTCACCAGACGCGGCACACAGCACGCGCGGGCGAAATGGTGATAAAATCCCTTTGGCCACATGGCAGAAATGCTGGGGCCAGCTTATTGAAAAAGCTGATGATATTGTCGTTTTTTCGCAAAACAGCGCGCAGATTTTTCTTGCCGCCTATCCGTCGGCGCGCCCAAAAGTGCGGCTTTTGCCGCATACCAAGCTGGTGGATTTACCACGTGTCCCGCGTCGCGCGCGCGCCCTTGCCCCGGTGATCGGCGTGTTAGGTAACATCGGGTTTCAAAAGGGTGCCGGCGTTTTGCAGCAGCTGGCGCAACGGCTGGACTTTGCGGGTGGGGCCAAGCTAATCGTTCTGGGGCAGGTTGACCCCAATTATCCGCTAGCGGCACCGGCTGTTGTTCATGGTGGCTACCGACGCTGCGAAATTCCGGCACTGGTCGCGCGCTATGGCATCACAGATTGGTTGATCCCCTCAATATGGCCAGAAACATTTTCCTACACAACGCATGAAGCCATCGCCACCGGGTTGCCGGTTTGGGGCTTTGATCTGGGTGCGCAGGGGGATGCAATCCGCAGCCATAACATCGGCCGCGTGATTCCCATTCCGGGCGGCGTGCCAGATATAGAGGCTTTGTTAACCGGTCTGCTTCATCCCCACCACAGGTCCGAAAGCGCCGCCGCATGACGCAAATTGCCGTTGCCATTCCCATCCTTTATGCCCAAGGGATCGAAGTTCTGCGCCGCCCCGGCGGCGGCAGCGCCATCAACATGCCGCAACATTCAGTGATTGAAGCACCAGCCAGCCTGAAATGGACGGCGTTTGAACATTCGATCGAGCTTGGCGCGTTTTCTTATCAGGTGTCCGGCACCTGCATCGCGGCCCGAATTGGGCGGTATTGCTCGTTCGGGGAAGACGTGCAAATCGGCCGCCAGAACCATCCCATCACCTGGGCGTCAACCAGCCCGGCCTTTTACCTTCACGACCAGATGATCGCGCTTGCCGATGGCTTTCACGGCGCGGCCGACTATCACGCTTACCGCATCAACGCAGATGCCGCCCCCACACAAGCCCGCATCACCACCATCGGCAATGACGTATGGATCGGCCATGGCGCCTTGATTTCGGCCGGTGTCACCATCGGCGACGGGGCAATTGTCGCGGCCCATGCTGTGGTGTCCAAAGACGTACCACCCTATGCCATTGTTGCGGGAAACCCGGCGGTGATCAAACGCTTCCGCCTGCCTGTGCAGCTGATATCGCCAATGCTACGCTGCCGGTGGTGGCGCTTTGCCCCGTGGCAGTTGGCGCATCTGAACCCGGCCCGGCCCGAGGCGTTTATTGCGGGCGTGTTTCAGATGGCCGATGCTGACCCCTTCGCCCCCAGCGTGGTTGATCTGCGTAAGGACGGCCCATGGACCTAAGCCATGCCCCTATTGTGTTTTTGCACATCCCTAAAACTGCTGGCCAGACGGTGCACAACAGCCTGTCTCGCATCGTAAAAGCACGGCGCGTGTCGCCCATCAGGGTGCACACGCAAGCTGCGACCCCGCAAGACCAGTATCCGCCGGGTTATTCCTTGTATTCCGGTCATCTGGATTGGGCCGCAATGGACCATCTGCCCGCCGCGCGGTTTGTGTTTACCGTGTTGCGGGATCCGGGCGAACGGATCGCATCCTTCTACTTTTATCTGCAGCGGGCGGCTGCAAGCCTTGATCCCGCAACCTTGCTGCTGCCGCAGAATATCGGTCTTAAACGGGCGCTGGACTGGTCACCAGATGACTACTTCTTTGGCGGGGATGACGCTTGGCAAACCTTTGTGCACAGCCATTACGATAATTTCTACTGCACATATTTCGCCACCCGGCGCATGCTTGGCTGGGGGTCCACACAAGACCAGCCGCGACCCCAGGTTTTGGCCAAGGCCCGTCTTGGGTTGGGTTCGATTGACCAGGTTTATTTCACCAAAGACATGGCGCAGATTGAAGTGGCTTTTCAAACGCGGTTTGGCATGCACCTGCGTCTTGCGGACCGCTATGACAATACCAGCAGCGAGCCCGCAAGTCTGCTCCGTTGGCCACGTTTGTTGGCCAGTTTTGCCACAGACGGTGCTACCGAACGGATGCAAAACTTTGTTGAATGGGATCAGAAATTGACAAACGGATTGGTTTAACGATTTTAGTCGACCAATAAATCACGATGCGCCTTTTGTAAAAGTGCAAGCCCGGCTCCAAAACAAATCAGCGATATCAGCAAAACAAATATGACGGACGTGTAGCTGGCATCATAACTGGGGTAAAATCCGGCCCGCATGATGCCAACAACATGCACCAAAGGATTAAACCACAGCACCCCCTGCGCCGCGTGGGGCATCGCATTGAATAAAAAGAAAATGCCAGAGATCAGGAACAAAGGTCGCGTCAAAATAGACCAGATCATTTGCCATACAGCAAACCGCGCAATCAAAAAGGCGTTAAGGGTGCCAATCCCAAGGGCAAGCGCTGCCGATAAAGCAAAGCTTTGGGCGATAAGCATGGGTTGGGGCAGCGTACGGGTGTCATAAATCATCAAAATACCCCCAAATACCAAATAGCCAACCATCCCTTGCGTCACCGTATTGACCAAAAATCGCGCAATCAGGGCGTCAACAAACGTCACTGCGGGATAGGCCAGTAACGCTTTGGAAAACAGCAATGCCGTCGACACCCGGTTGCACACCGAATTGAACATCATAAACGGCAAAACACCGGTTGCATAAAAAATCGGAAAGTTGGTTCCCAGCGACGGCGTATTGAAACCAAACGAAAAAATAACTGTCAGCACTGCAATGCCACCCAATGGTTCCACCACAGCCCACAGATAGCCACCCGGTGACCGGCCATAGGTGGTAGCCATTTCGCGCAGCATCAACGCCAGAACAGTGCGCAGTGTCGCAAAGCGGCGCGGTTTGGTTTGGGGTCCAGGCGGGGCAAAAGTGTGCGTCATCTGCACAATTTCATACCCAAAATCCGGCAGGCGTAAAGCACAAAACACGAACATTTTTATCGAATTTTGATCCCATCCATTGCCTTCGATAACGTGGCGTTAAGGATGCTTAGGGTAACCCTGACGCCTGTGATCCCTGCAAAAAGGAATGCCAGTTTGGCCCTGTTTGATGCAACCCTCGCCCGCGGTTCAGCCGGATCGCTTGCCAAACTGTCAAAAACGGCGATTGCGCCAATCTCACTTGGTCTTTCGCACCCCCTGATGCAACCTGCGCGCCGTGCCCGCTTTGCGCCTCGGCATTTTGGTCTGATCATCAGCTTTGCCTTATGCGTTTTGCTACCTGCGGCGGTGGCGGGTTGGTATCTTTGGGCGCGCGCTGCGGATCAATACGCATCAACACTTGGCTTTTCTGTGCGTAAAGAAAAAGTCAGTTCGGCAATTGAATTGCTTGGTGGCTTCACAAATCTGACCGGGTCAAGCTCTGCCGATACCGATATTTTGTATGATTACATGCACAGCCAAAAGTTGGTCTCGGAAATTGATGCCAGCCTTGATTTGCGCGCGATGTGGTCGAAGCCTGACCACGATCCGATCTTTGCTTTTGCGGCCCCCGGATCCATCGAAACGCTGGTGGAGTTTTGGTCACACAAAGTTCAGGTCACCTACAATAACGCCACGCGGTTGATTGAAATACGTGTCCTTGCCTTTGATCCTGCGGATGCGCAGGCCATCGCGGTACAGCTTTTTGAAAAATCAACCGCCATGATTAATCAGCTGAATGATGCCGCTCAGGCCGACGCGTTGCGCTTCTCTGTCGGTGAACGCAACACGGCAGAAGCCCGCCTGCAAGCGGCCCGTGCGGCCGTGACAATGTTTCGAAACAGAACCCAAACCATTGATCCTGCTTCAGATTTACAAAGCCAAGCCGGTCTGTTGGCCAACCTTCAGGCGCAACTGGCTGAGGCGTTGATCAACAGCGATATGTTGGCCGCCAGCACCAAAAATCCCAATGCGCGCGGGTTGCAGGCTGCCACCCGTATCAAGGTAATAGAAAACCGGATTGCGGCTGAACGGGCCAAGCTTGGGTTGGGGGAAACCAGCGTGTCGACAAAGGTGTTTGCAACGACGGTGGCCGACTATGAACGCCTGTCGGTGGACCAGGAATTTGCGGAAACCGCCTACCGTGCAGCACAACTGGCCTATGAGGCAGCGCAGGTTGATGCGCGCCGTCAAACCTTGTATCTTGCCGCCCATATTACCCCAACACTGGCAGAAACTGCGCAATTCCCCCAACGGCAAATGATCCTCGGCACGATCGTCATGTTCTTGTGCCTGGCGTGGTCAATTGCCGCCATGGTCTATTATTCCGTGCGGGACCGGCGTTGATTGTGTTGCAGAACCTGACCAAGACCTTCCGGTCAGGCAGTGTTTCAAAAACCGTTCTGCAAGACGCCAGCATGGTGTTTCCGTCTGGTAAATCGGTGGCGTTGCTTGGTCGCAATGGTGCGGGTAAATCCACGCTTCTGCGGTTGATCGCAGGAACGTTGAACCCAACGGCCGGTCATGTCCACAGGGTCGGGTCGGTGTCTTGGCCGGTTGGCTTTGCGGGGTCGTTTCACGGTGATCTGACCGGCGCCCAAAATACCAGATTCATTGCCCGTATCTACGGTGTGGATGGCGATGAGCTTATTGATTTCACCGCCAGTTTTGCCGATCTTGGTGGGCATTTTCATTTGCCGTTTCGCACCTATTCGTCTGGCATGAAGGCGCGGCTGGCGTTCGGCGTGTCAATGGGTATCGCCTTTGATACCTATTTGGTGGATGAAGTGACCGCCGTTGGCGACGCCGCTTTTCGCGCCAAAAGCAATGCGCTTTTCCACGCCCGTATGCAGCATTCGGGCTCCGTGGTTGTCAGCCATTCGATGGGACTGGTGCGCGAATTATGCGATGCCGCCGCTGTGCTTGAAGCCGGAAAAATGATTTATTACACCGATATCTCTGCCGCGATAGATCACCACGAGCACAACCTTTTGCACTGATTACCTGTAAATACTGTGCACCAATCAAACAAGATCCATCGCCCCCGCCAAGCCGGTTAATGTACTAACCCCCTGCAGCGTTAGCGTGGCACCCGTACCAAAATCAAACACAACCGTGCTGCCCGTAACTGACGCATAGGTTGAAACCACCTCTTGCGCGGTCAGACCCCCGCCGTAAAGACCGTCTTCAATCAACAATCGGTCAAGGTCGGTCAGCCGAAAATCCTCAACCACATCGCGCCCGGCATTGAACACAAAGGTATCAGAATGTGTGCCGCCCCGCAGCGTGTCATTGTCATACCCACCATCCAAACGATCCGCACCCGCACCGCCATTCAGATAGTCGTTGCCACCCCGCCCATACAGAAAATCAGCCCCGTCCCTGCCGAACAATTGGTTGGCATAACCGTTTCCAAACAATGTATCGCCAAAGGCACTTCCCGCCAGGTCTTCGATGCTTAGATAGACATCACCCACCGCTTCGCCGGTGTTAAATTGGCTGGATTGCAAATCAACCACCACCGCCGTGGTGCTTTCGGAATATTGCGCACGGTCGCGCCCGATGCCACCGTTCAAGGTGTCTGCGCCAACACCGCCAAATAGCACGTCATCGCCAACACCGCCGTCAAGCACATCATTGCCGCGCCGCCCAAACAGATAATCCACATTGTTTTCGCCGCGCAGCACATTGTCGCCAAAGGTGCCGCGAATGTTGTCCGGCCCGTAGCCGCCAATCACCCCTTCGATGGAAATATGCAGATCACCCGTCGCCAGCTGAGTGTTCAGTTCGGGATACAGCAAATCAATGCGTTGGCTGCCGCGCCCTTCGGTATAATCCACATAGTCAAACCCGGCGCCGCCGTCCATCACATCCGCTCCGGTTGATCCCACCAAAACATCGTCACCCGCCCCGCCTTGCAGGGTTTCCATGCCCGGAATACCTTCCAGCCGCAGCCCCGCCACCGCCGTATCCGCGCCAATATGCCAAAGCCCAAACAGATCGGGTGACAAAAAAGCCAACGGGTCAATCGGCTGGCCGTTCGCCGATTGCACAACCAAAACCTCGTCCTGAAAGGTAATAATTGCACCATTTGCAGTCTGAACTATGTCCAGCGCAGATACCGAATAAATCCGCCCCCAGCCGGTAAGATCCAGCCGGTCAATCCCCACCTGATAGTCTGTAATTACATCTTCGGCCCCGTCCCGCGTCAGCACAAAAATATCCGTATCCGCGCCACCCGACAGGGTATCATTGCCGGTGCCATCCATCAAAATATCGCGCCCATCGCCGCCTTGCAGCAGATCTTGCCCGGCCCCCCCGGACAGCACATCGCCCCCATTGCCCCCTGTCAAACTGTCGCTCACAGCACTTCCAACCTGCATTGGTGAAAGTTCACCGGGATCAAGCCGCAACCGGGTGATGCCCAACCCCTCCCCTGCAACAAAAACCTCGATCTTGCCGCCTACTTCTATCGCCTCAATCGCGGTGATGTTGTGCAGACCCATTCCGGGGGCCTGCAGCTGGCTGGCCAACAGCAACAATTTGCCATCTGGCAACAAAGTAAACAGGTTCAAACCATCGTCACCGCCGCCGGCAACCACAAATACCCTGTCACCCACCGTGACCACAGCCGAGGTTTGCACCCCCTGAAACCGCGTATCCAACGTGTCGGCGACATGGTCCGTTACCTGCAGCGTGCCGTCCGGCTGCACGGCCACAACGCTGATCGACGACGTAGCCCCTGCGGCCACCAACAGATACGTAACCCCGCCCATCACCACTGACCGCACATCGTTCGGGTCATTAATGCCAAGCCCACCACCGGCCCCAATCGTGCCGCTTTGCTGTAAAAGCCCGGTTGGCCCCACCCGAAACAGGATGATTGCATCGCGTACGCGCGACGTTGCCGCCAAATAGGTTTGCCCGCCACTTTGCACCGTGGTCATCGATGTGATGTCGATGCCCTGCTGATTTGGCCCCAGCGTCAGCGTGCCAATAGGCACTATTTCACCGTTCGGGGCTAACCGCAGGCATTGAATTGACGATTGGCCGTATGTGCTGATGTATTCAAGCGTGCTGCCGCCAACCACCGCCATCGTCTGCGCCGAGACCACGCCCGGCGGGCTTGCGTTGATGGTAACGGCGGTGCCAAATCCGCCATCCGCCCCAAGCCGCCAGCCCCCCATGCGGGGCATGCTGGCCCCCATCACCAGCACAGAGGCCACACCGTTCAGCACCGCCATTTCCAACCGTGCAGGTGCTGGCAAAATGGTATTCGCCGCCGTCGGCTCCTGGTCAATCAAAGTTATCGCGGCACCCACGTTGAACGCGGATACCCCGCCACCTGCCCGCGTGGCCGAATACAGCTGAGTTACCCCACCCGATTCCACGATTTCCAGGTCGGTGATCCCGCCAAGCAGGTTTACCGGCCCGCCGAGAAATGTCTCGACGACTTCAAATGCATACACTTTTGTTTACCCACCACACAGTTCAACACCCAAAGTCAGGGTACGCGGTACAGATTTGCTAATCCTTAATGGATTGCAGCCAAGCTTAATCACCGCGATATTTTTCGCCGGCCATGACAAAGGGCAAACCGGGTGTCTGATCCGCATATCACTATCCTGATGGCCACCTTTAACGGTGCGCAGTTTTTGCCCGCCCAACTGGATAGTCTTCTTTGCCAAACCCACACCAACTGGTCTCTTGCAGTCAGTGATGATGGCTCATCCGATACCACCCTGCCCATCTTACGGGATTTTGGCCGCGCCTACCCAGACCGCAATTTAACGCTTATCACAGGCCACAGGCAGGGCGGTGCCACGCAAAACTTTATGTCCCTCCTCTTGCGCCACGATCTGCCGCGCGGCATGGTGGCCCTTGCCGATCAGGATGATGTCTGGCTGCCGGGTAAACTGGCGCGTGCGGCTGCCAGTTTGCAAAACTGCCCCAAAGATCAGCCTGCGATCTACGCCTCAGAAAGCATTCTGACCGATGAAAATCTCGTGCCCCTGCGGCAGCCAAAACAGCCAGCGGCCCGCCCGAATTTCCGCAACGCATTGGTACAAAATCTTTTTGCCGGGCATTCCACAGCGCTGAACGCGGCGGCGGTTGATCTGATAAAAGCGGTGGGCACTCCCCAAACCATCGCGTTTCATGACTGGTGGCTTTATCAGCTTGTCGCAGGCGCGGGTGGCACCTGCGTGCTTGATCCCGCGCAAACCGTTCTGTATCGCCAGCATCGCCGCAATGCATTTGGCGCATCTTCTGGTCTTGGTGGCGCCATCAAACGGCTCAGTCATCTGGTGCGCAACGACTATGGCGCATGGCTTGGCGGCCATTGGCGTGCATTGCAAGAGGCCGCACAACACCTGACGCCAGAGGCCCGCGATCTGATCACCGACCTGCTTGCCAAGCCCGCACAAGAATCCCGCACGGCACAGTTTCGCCGCCTGCAACTGCACCGGTCGTCGGCCAAAGGCACCGCCGCACTGCATCTCGCCGCATATTTGGGATGGGTCTGATCCACCAAAGCCCTTGCGCAAAAATCCACTCAACCTAATGTGGAATTGCACGGTATTTTATGGATTTGTCTTACAAACATGGCATCCCTTACCCCGGTAATTCTTTGTGGTGGGTCAGGCACACGTCTTTGGCCCCTGTCCCGCAAAAGCTACCCCAAACAATTTGTGCCGCTGATCGGTGATCAAAGCCTGTTTCAAATGGCTTTGCACCGCTTGTCTGGTGCCATTTTTTCAAAACCGCTGATCATCACCAACAGCGATTTTCGCTTTATCGTCACCGAACAGCTGGCGGCAATAGGCCATGACGCAGGCACCATCCTGATCGAACCCGAGGGCCGCAACACGGCCCCCGCCATTCTTGCCGCCGCCTTGCATTTGGCGCAAAGCACCCCCGATGCGCTGCTGCTGATTGCCCCGTCTGACCATGTCGTACCCGATACCGCAGATTTCCGTGCAGCCATTGCGGCTGCATTGCCCGCCGCACAAGCTGGCCGCATTGTCACCTTCGGTGTGACGCCTGACCGCGCGGAAACCGGGTATGGCTGGCTTGAACTTGCAGGCTATCCAACCGATGCCCCAACAGATCTGCTAAGGTTTGTCGAAAAGCCGGGTGCCGCCGTGGCCGCTGAAATGCTGGCATCAGGCAAGTATCTCTGGAATGCTGGAATATATCTGGCGGCCGCGTCTACGCTCATTGCCGCGTTCAAACTGCATGCCCCCCACTTGATCAGCCCTGTGCAAGCAGCCCTGCAGAATGCAAAACCCGACCTTGGTTTTCTGCGCCTTGCCCCAGACCCTTGGTCGCAGACAGAGGCTATTTCCATCGACTATGCCGTAATGGAAAAATGCACCGATCTTGTGGTGATGCCCTTGTCACCGGGCTGGTCAGACCTTGGCGATTGGGATGCCGTCGCCCGGACAAGCACCGCCAATGATCAGGGCAATGTACATTACGGCAATGCCCACACGATGGATTGCACAGATAGTATCTTGCGCGCCGAAACGGACGGGCTGGCACTGGTTGGCATCGGGCTTGATCACATCATCGCCATCGCCATGCCCGATGCCGTGCTTGTCGCTGACCGCCGGCGTGCCCAGGATGTGCGCCTGGCAGTCAAGATGCTAAAGGCAAACAGCCACCAACAGGCCGAAACCTTTCCCCGCGATCACCGCCCCTGGGGCTGGTTTGACAGGTTGGTGACGGGCGACGGCTTTCAAGTCAAACGCATCGTCGTGCATCCCGGTGCCGCCCTAAGCCTGCAAAGCCACGTCCACCGCGCCGAACATTGGATCGTGGTGTCAGGGGCGGCGGCCGTTACGCTGAACGGCGTGCAAAGCACGGTTCACGCAAACCAATCCATCTATATCCCGCAAGGCGCCAAGCACCGGCTGGAAAACCAAACCACCACGCCCATGGTCTTGATCGAGGTGCAAACCGGCAGCTATTTCGGCGAAGATGATATCACAAGGTATGAAGATCTTTATGCGCGCGGCCCGGGCGGAAAATCCTAATCCAAGGCGGCCCTCCCCGAAGGGAAGGCCGCGCAAAGGTCAATAATCGCTTTCGATGTAGCACTTTGCGATCTCGATATTATCCGCCGCCACCACCAGGCCGTTGCGGCATTCGCATTTGAACGCCAGCGCCGTGTTCACTGCCGGTATGTCGGTGGTGTAACTGGTGTCCAGAACAACCGTGCCGGAGTGCAGATTGATGATCCGTACAAACACCTCTGCCGTGTTCGGTTTGGCAAACATCACCAAATCATAGCCGTCATTGGTATTGCGCGCGGCCCCGGTGCCCAAATCCACCTTCGTGGCCACACCAGTGCCGTCATTGCGCATGAACTGCCAGTTGCCGGTGCTGGCATCCGTGCTGTCATACCCCATGCCCACCATGTTCAGCAGTGCCGATGCTTCAGTCGTCAGCCCAGCGGTTGATGCGCAAAGCCCCACAAATTTTTGCCCGCCCGCCAAGTTGATATTCATCCCAAACTGTGCCCGGAAAAAGAACCCGCCAAAGCCCGCCGCATTGCCCAAAAACCATTGCCCATAGGCGGTGCGAATACCCGATGTCGTACCCGCAGTTGCCGCAGTTTGAATGCGCGTGCGCCGCGTCGCCTGCCAACGGTTTGCCGATGCAATGGTTTGCTGATGCGAAATCGTCACCGATGCCGTCAAAACCCCGCCCGTCGCCAATGGGATGGTCGTGTTGATGGCAGGTGTCGCCAAAAACACCGAATTTCCATGCAAGGCAGTTTGCAACTCATAGGCCTGATTGGACGCACCCCGCACCTTTGCCAAGGCACGCCCCGCCGTCAGATTTGCATAAACCAACATCCCATTAGCCGGGGCAGCAGGGTCCGCCGCCTGAACCAGTTTCAGATTACCCGTCTCAATTTCAACGTTTGCAGCCCCGTCAAAGGCCGCAGCATTGTTGAACTGCACCTTGCCGGAAACCCCGCCCGGCGCAGCCCCGCCCCCCGCAGGGGTGGCAAACGTGCCATCCGCGCGCAGAAACGTTGTCGTGCCCCCACCCGATGCTGGAACCAAACCCTTTAGCGCACTGGTAAACGTATCCAGCATCGCCGTCGTCTGCGTGCCCGTCAAATCCACCGGGTCCGCCGCAGCACCGGTATTGTTGCCCTTGATCGTGGCCGCATTCATATTTGCCAGTTTGGCGTTGGTCACCGCGTCATTGGCAATCGTGGTGGCATTGCTGCCCACCGCGGCCGTGACATCGCCCGACAATGCCGCCCGCTGCAACAAATTCGTCGCATCGGTATAAACCAGCGATGTATTGACCATCGCCCCAACCGCATCTTGTGCGGCCTCAATAAAGTCTGTCACCTGCGTAGACGGTATCGCAATCGCCACATCCGCCGCCGCCGTCGTCAACCCTTTGGCATTGATAATAAATGTCGGAATCGTGGTGGCCGATCCAAAGCCACCCACAGTCGCATTCACCGTGGCCAGCGTCAGCGCCGTGGCCCCCGTTGCATCCCCGGTATGGGTGGCATTCGTCACCTTAGCCGTGCTCGCCACGACCGCCGCATTCGCCGCAACCGCCGCGTCAAAATCGCTTATCGTGCTGGCAACTTGCGTGCCCGTGTGGCTAGCCCGCGCCAGCAAAACGGCATCCGAACTGTTTGCCGTCGCCCCAGCCGCCACCGCGTTCAACTTGGTTTTGTCGGCCCCGCTCATAAATCCAGACGCACCTGCCGCAACCGCATCCGGGTGCAGCGTGCCCCCTGCCCGCGCGCCATGCGCCGTGTCATCAAACCGCGCGGCGGGCAATGTCCCCAGACTTAAATCCGCCGCCGATCCCGACGTTGCAATCGTCGCCAACCCGGTAATAGTGCCCACCGCTTGCGTGCCTGTATGACTTGCCCGCGCCAGCAATGTCGCATCCGCGCTGTTTGCGGTAGCCCCGTTCGCCACGTTCAGCACCGTGCGCGCTTGTGTCGCCGTCAACGCCTCTGGCACGCCAGTCGCCACCGTAACCCGGCCCAAGATCGTACCCGTAGCCACGCTTGCCATCTTTGCCAGCGTCACCGCACCTGCATCAATCGCCCAAGCCGTGCCCGCCCCAGATACGGTGATATCGCCCTTATCACCGTCAGACACACCGCCCGATGCGCCCACAACCAAACTAACACCGCCTGCCCGCACCTTCACTTCACCCGAGGTGCTGTTGTGCCAAATCATCCCGTTCACCGGGCTTGCCGGATCGCTGGCCTGCCCGGCCAAAATCGCCGGGTTCGCAATCGTCATCCGCCCCGTGGCGGCATCCGCACTGAAAACATCGCTAAACACCGCACCATCCGCGCTAACCCGCAGCGCAGTTGCATCCGTGCCAATCAAACCAAACTGCGCCCGGGTGCTGAACCCGGTTTTCAGAACCACGCTCGCCGTATCCCCCACAGCCGCCTTGTTGACAGTGGCCTCCATCCCGGCCCCCACATGGTTAAACAGCACCGCGGCCGCATTGCTGGTAAGCCCACCCGAAAACACCTTCGCCCCGGTAAAGGTCTGGCTCCCCGCCAAAACCGCAATCTCACTGGTGGTATTGGGCAAAGTATAAGTCCGCGTCACGCCCGTGGTCAGCCCCGATAGCGAAAATTGCGCCACCTTCGTCGCATCACCGGCATCCTTGAGGGCAAATCCGCCGCTGGAAACACCCTGTGGCAGCGACACGATCCCACTTGCGGCAGCCACCGTCATCGCCGTGTTGAACGCCGATCCATTGGCACTCACCTTAACCGAAAAATCATCACTGCCCGCAATTCCCATTTCCGCGCGTCCAGAAAACCCGCTTTGGAACAACAGACTGGCGGTATCTCCCACCGCCGCCTTGTTCACCTTCACCTGATGCCCGGCGCCAACATTGCTGAACAACGAGGCCGCCGACTGCACAGCCAGTCGGTTCGTCGTATCCGCTGTGGTATTCACCCCAAATATCGCAGCCGACGTTGGCGCCGAAGGCAGCCCCCAAGCCAAGCCCGCATAAACAACCGTCACCCCTTCCGCCAAAACATGCGCCCGCCACCCTTGCAGTGGTGCAAAAAACTGCCACCCGGTGATGGTGTAAACCGCAATCTTCCCCACCTGCCCGGCCCAGGCACCAACCGCCCCTGCCGCAACAATATGTCGGTCGCCAATCGCCGGCAGCGCCGGGGCAGCGCTTAAATTCCGGTTCAAAACCGCAAGCTGCACCATCACATCCAGCAGCCGCAGTGCCTCGTTATGGGTCACATGCTTTTGCGCCTGCGCAGGCAAAATATAGGGCAAAGAAAGTATAGGGGATATATCTGGCATAGGGACCTCCGCGAACCGCATTGATCCGCGACACTAGGCAACCTTGCTAAACGCGCCGTAACCCCAGCGCACGCCGCCCCTGCAACACCCTAAAGATCGCCCAGCCCCGCATGGCGCGCCTCGCGCAGGGTCACAAAACTGATCGCCGCAATAATCACCGCCCCGCCGATCAGCACATACACATCAAGGCTTTCGCCAAACAGCAGCGTGCCCAGCAGCGTCGCCCATAAAAGCTGCAAAAACGTCACCGGTTGCGTCACCGCCATCGGGGCCGCCTGAAACGCCTGCGTCATGCAGTAATGTCCCAATGTCGCAAACGCCGCCACCAAGGCCAACCACCCCAGTTGCGCCATCGTCACGGGCACCCAAACCCAAATCGCAAACGGCAATAAGCCCAGCGTCACCGAAAGCGACAGCATCGCCACCACAGTCACCGCTGATGCCCGCCCGCTCAGCGCTTTGCCAAACAGATACGACCCCGCAAAAAATACCGCCGCTCCAAGTTGTGCTACATGCCCCGATGTCACCTCGCGCAAGCCAGGCCGCAGAATGATCACAGCCCCCAACAGCGCCACCCCAAAGGCCGCCAACCTGTCCCGCGACAGCCTTTCACCAAAAAACAGCGCCGCCCCCAGCGTTACCAAAACCGGGTTCAGATACCCGATCGCCGTCACCTCCGCCAAAGGGATCCGTGCCATCGCGTAAAACCACAAAACCACAGCCACCGTGTGCAAAACGCCTCGCCCGGCATAAAGCCGCAACAGCCCCGGCGCAAAACCACCCCGCAAAACCGAAATCAGCGCCGGAAGCAAAATCACCAAACCAAAGCCAAACCGCAAAAACGCGGATTGCGCTGCTGGCAGATCAGTGCCCAAATATCGCACGATGGCATTCACGCCGACAAAGCTTAACCCCGCCGCCAGCATCCACAAAACGCCCCGCAAGGGGCTGGTTGTGGGCTTATAAATCGGAAAGGTTGACATGCCGGCACCAAACCGGATTGCCCGGCCGTGCGCAAGCCCCTACCGAAGCAGCAACCCCGCCGCAATCGCCCACATCGTGCAACCCACGATCACCTCCAGCACCACCCAGGCTTGCGGGCGTGCAAACACCGGGGCCAGCATCCTTGCCCCATAGCCCAGCGCCAGAAAGAAGCTCAAAGACCCCAGCGCCGCCCCCACCCCAAACACCGCCTGATGCGGCGCATATTGCGCAGATATTGACCCGATCAACACCACCGTATCCAAGTACACATGCGGGTTGGCCCATGTCAGCAACAGACAGGTCGCCAACACCTGCGCCAATGGCACAGTCATTCCAGCCGCTGGCCGCAACGCCTCGCCACCACGCAGGGCCGCCCGAAACCGCAACGCGCCGTACACAATCAAAAACGCCGCCCCGCCATAGCGCATGGCGTCCCCAATCCAAGGCACATAAGCCTGCACCGCACCAAATCCCGCCACTCCCGCCGCCATCAGCAATGCATCCGACAAGGCACAGGTCAAAATCACCGCAAACACATGTTCCCGCCGCAACCCTTGCCGCAGCACAAATGCATTCTGCGCCCCAATCGCTGCGATCAGACTGATCGACAAAAGGTATCCCGCCAGCGCAGCCTCACCGACGCTCACGCACCCACCGCCAACGCAGTCAAAGCCGCCATCGCGTCAACCCGCCGCTTCCACGGCACAAACACATGGTCGTGATAATACCCCGCCACCACATTCGCGCTGATGCATTCTCGGGTCAGCGCTGTCGCAATCGCCGCCGTCAACCCCACTGCCGCCAAATCCGAATGCACGGTCAAACTGATCCGCGCCCACTGCCCGTCAAACGCAATCCCGGCACCGCTAAGCACATCCACTTCCGCCACCACCGTCATCTCCTCTGCCTCCGCGATCACCGCAAAAGCCCCAGACGGCACCGCCGCCCCCACAGGCACCACGCCATAGCCGTAAGGCACCGCGTCCAAATCCGGCTTCATACTGCGCAACAAAACCGCCAAATCCATTTCACCCGACATGACCTTCCCCCCAATTGCCCTTTGACCTACCCCGCAAAGCCATCCTCAATCCAATTAATCTTCCACCGATCCCCTTCTCGTCGCCCTGTCCGCCATCCACCGCCGTGGCAGCTTTGATCTGGCCGCCTCAAGCCTCGGCATCATCCCCTCCGCCATTTGCCAACGCCTGAAGGCGCTCGAAGAACGCATGGGC
>JACMNW010000361.1 GCA_014378345.1 Pseudorhodobacter sp.
CCGCCAAAATCGCGGAATTGACTGACCTGCCCTTCGTCACCGCCCCAAATAAATTCGAAGCGCTCGCCGCCCATGATGCTATGGTCGAGATGTCAGGGATGACCCGCGTCGTCGCCGTATCCCTGTTCAAAATTGCCAATGACATGCGGTTTTTAGGCTCCGGTCCCCGGTCGGGCCTTGGTGAGCTGAACCTGCCCGAAAACGAACCCGGGTCGTCGATCATGCCGGGCAAAGTGAACCCGACCCAAGCCGAAGCCCTGACCATGGTCTGCGCCCAAGTCATGGGCAATGACGCCGCTGTTGGCTTTGCGGGATCACAGGGGCATTTTGAGCTGAACGTTTTCAACCCGATGATGAGCTATAACGTATTGCAATCCATGCAGCTTTTGGGTGATGCAGCGGGATCGTTCACCGATAATATGGTGGTCGGCACCACCGCCAACATCGCCCGCATCGACCGTTTGATGAAAGAAAGCCTGATGCTGGTCACCGCTTTGGCCCCCACCATCGGTTATGACGCGGCAACCAAAGTCGCCAAAACCGCCCACAAGAACGGCACCACCCTGCGCGAAGAAGCTATCGCCTTGGGCTATGTTGACGGCGAAACTTTCGACCGGGTGGTGCGCCCGGAAGATATGCTTGGGCCAAAAGGCTGACATGGCAGAAATCGTCAACCTGAACCGCGCGCGCAAGGCAAAAGATCGTTCTGCCGCAAGCGTGAAGGCTGATCAAAATGCTGTGAAGTTTGGGCACAGCAAGGCCGAAAAGGCATTGCAAAGCGCCAAAGCGAAAAAGGCAGAACGCGATCTGGACGGCGCAAAACGCGAATGACCGCCCGCCCTGTCAAACATTCTCTGACGCTGAAAGGCCACCGCACCTCGGTGTCGCTGGAGGAAACCTTTTGGTCGGCGTTTCGGGAAATTGCTGCGGAAAAAGGTGTAGCGCTGAACGTTCTTGCCGCCGAAATAGATGCTGGTCGCGATACGGATGTTGGTCTGGCATCAGCCATTCGGGTTTTTGTGTTTCAGACCTTAAGGCGTTAGGTGAAGATTAACTTTGTTGAGCAAAGGGTAAGTGATGGAGGATACCATGACCGATACCCTAACCCTGCTACCGCCTGACGTATGGCTTTTGCAACTGTTCAGTGCAAAAAGCGCGCGCGAAGGCGGCATAGTCCGACGCGCCGTGCGCGATGTCGAACAGATCATCGGGCGGCATAACTTTGAATATGAATTGCGCAGACGTGGCTACCATGCGGTAGAAAACGCCGGGCAACATGTCGTCTTCTGCAACAACGAATCCGTGCGATTGCTATGCTAGACCCAAATTCTTTCAAAAAGAATTTGTGAAAACTTTTCTGAAAAGTTTTCCCCTACCGCGTGTCCACTCGTAGCCAAATTCCATCCCGTGCCCGCACCGTCAAATGCGCCACCGGCACAGGCACCCGTCCCTCCACTACTGAAAACCGAAACTGCGACACCAGCATCGCCAGAAGCAACATGCCCTCGGCCATGGCAAATCCAGCACCGGGGCAGGCCCTTGGCCCGGTTGAAAACGCGATAAACCCGTCGCGGGCGCAAACCCGCCCCGCCTCGGTCTGCCATCGATCCGGGTCAAAATCATCTGGCCTGTCCCAGATACGTTCGTGGCGCTGCACGTGCCAAGGCGACAGCACAATCTGCGCACCGGGTGCCACGTCCCGCCCGCGAAAATGCTCCGGGCACAGATTTTCCCGCACCATCATCGGCACCGGCGGATACAGCCGCAGCGTTTCACGAAAAACATCGCGGGTAAATTCCAACTTGGAAAGCGCAGCAAAGTCCGGCGCGACGCCCAAATCCACCGCCTCAATCGCCACGCGATCCTGCACCTGTGGATGGCTTGCCAGCAAATACAGCGCCCACGCCATCGCAGATGCGCTGGTCTCGTGCCCTGCGAGAAAAAAAATCGCCACCTGATCAATCATTTCACCCGTATCAAAGCCTTGCCCGGTTTCCGGGTCCGGTGTGGTCATTATCTTTGTTGCAAGATCGTTGGGCGCAGTTCCCGCTGCAATCGCGGCACTTCGCGCCACAGTCAGCCCAGATATCAGACCCCTGATCGCCCGCGCCGTAGCCTTTGCCCGCTTACGGTGAAACCGGGGCACCCATGCGGGCAACGGCAAAAGCGCGGCCAAGTTCACTAAGGGCTGGCTGCGCTGATGCGCCCTAAACTGGTCAAACACAGCCGCTGCCACGTCATTCTCTATCGGAATGGAAAACAGCGCCCGAAAGATCACATCCGCTGCGGCGTGGCTCATTTGTGCTTCAACTTCAACCACGCCCAGAGGCATCCGCGCAACCGCTTCCTGCCCTGCCGCACACATTGCCGGAAAGGTATCGCGCAGGCGGCCGCCCTGGAACGCCGGATCAATGATCCGCCGTTGCCGTGCCCAATCTGCGCCATTGGTCAGAAAAACCGAATTGCCCAAAAGCGGGGCCAGACCTTCACGAATCCGCGCCGATTTGGGGAAATCCTGCGGACGCTCTGACAAAACGCGCCTGATAAGCGCTGGGTCATTGCAAAGATAACTGCGAAAAAACGGTGTGCGAAATTCCGCCATCCACGCTCGGTACAATCTGGCAGGTTGTGCCGATAAGATGTCGGCCCGAAACAACCGCAGGTATCGCCAAAGCGACACCTTTTCCGCCCGCCCTGGTGGCTTTGGCGGCGTCATGCCGCCCTGCTGGTATAGCCAGATGTCGAAAGCTCGATCTTCGATTTCGAAGAAGATCGTCCAGCATAGCGTGCAGCCAAAGTTTGCGGCCCAGCGGTTACGCGAAAATAGTCATAGTCGCCCGGCCTGTCGAAAGCGCAGAGATACTGAAAATGCAGCCGGAAAAACCGCCAGCGCAGCGCTTTCCACCGCTCCGGGGTTAGCGTCTGGGTGAAAGCCGCTGATATTACCAACGGCCAACGCTTGCCCGGTGCCGTCACGCCGGTCACCGCAACCGGATCGCACAACGCAAACGCACACCCGTCTCCCGGGGCGGTCACATCAACCCAAGTCAGGCCCGGGTGGGCGCATAAAAAGTACAAATCTTCCCGCAGCCGGTAGGCATTGGGTAAAAATGATACCATCGGCACCACATGCCCCAATGACAGAAACCCAAGCGGCACGCCCACATCGCCCGTTCGCAAGATATCGGCCAAAACAGACACCGCCAGATGCGCGCCCGAAGAATGGCCAACCACCAATACCTCATCACAATCGCTCAGCAAAGCCTCGGTGATAGCGCCCCGAAACGCAGCCAGTCGCGCTTCTAGTTCTGGCGGATAAGCCCCATATAACCGTGCAGTAAAGGCATAGTCATGCATTAGGTAATAAGCAAAAATTCGGGCATCACGCGTCTTGAACCACCGCAGAACCAATACGGCTGCCACAAGCCCGGCACCAAGGGAAAGATATAGGATTTGAATGAACCAGGGCCCAAACAGGGACGGGCCATAAATTGCCAAACTCATCCGGTCCAAACCAAGGCCAAAAAGACTGGCAACCACCCAAAACGCAAACCCCGCCAGCCCAAGTTCCACCAGCAACGCAACAATCGGATACAGCGCCGCAATTACCGGTCCTTTGCGCAACCGCATCAACCGAAACAACGCCCCGGTTGAAATGTATATCCACGCTGTGCGCAAGAGTTGCCAGTAAGTGCTGATCACCCCGCCGCCCATTGATGCCTGCACAATGTCAGACCATATCAGCACCTCAAAGTCGGTGCGCACCTCATGCCCGTCCATGATCGCGGTCACGGACCAGCCAAAGGCGCCTTTGCGATGGCGCGCACCCATGTCAATGGCATAGCCAGATATTGCTGCTTGCGCCCTTGCTTCGCGGCGATACAGCTCACGGTATCGGCGGGGTGGGGCAGGGTCAAATCCGGGAATATAGAACACCCGCCGGCGCGAAACGGGCACCGTGGTGCTGGTGATCTGCGACATGCCTCATCCCCTTGACCCAGTGCGCAATTATAGGTGCGCTGAAAGGGTAGAAATAAGCTTAACCAAGCACAGACAAAAAGGGCAGCTTTTCCAGTAAGAAAAACGAAAAATCCGAAA
>JACMNW010000362.1 GCA_014378345.1 Pseudorhodobacter sp.
GTGCCGCCCGCCGCGATAAGGAGCAACGGCGCCATCACCGCCCCCGCTTGCCCAAAAGATCGCCGATTTGCCCCTGTGCGCGCACCCGCGTGAACGCCAGAAGCATTCCCATGGTAATCCCCGCCGCTATCACCGACGACCCGCCGTAACTGACAAACGGCAATGTCATCCCCTTAGCGGGCAGCAGACGCACCGCCACCCCAAGATTGATCATCGCCTGCACGCCAAAAATGCAAGCCAACCCGGTGCCTGCCAGTCGAGAAAAAGGGTCGCGTTCCCGTGTCAGCCGCAGCAAAGACCGCACTACAATGGTGCCATACAAAGCAATGATCACCAGAACCAGAACCAGCCCGTATTCTTCAGCAGCCACCGCAATAATGAAATCAGTATGGGCATCGGGCAGCAGCCATTTCACCTGCCCTTCGCCCACGCCCACGCCAAAAAATCCGCCCTCCTGGATGGCATTGGCGGCATAGCCAAGCTGCGTGCGCGGATCCAGATCAGGGGTCAAAAACCCGTCAATCCGCTTCGCCAGATATTCGTAACTGTTATAGGCAATAATGCCGCCCAGGCCGATAAACCCGCCCACTACACCCAGCAAAAAGATCGGCGCGCCCGCCACGAAATAGATAACCCCCCAGCCAAACAGCACAATCATCGTCTGGCCAAAATCTGGCTGTAGCGCCAAAAGCCCCACCACAACCACCAAAAGCCCCGCCGAATAGGCTTTGCCAGGCGGCCCCGCCACTTCCAGACTTGCGGCCATCAACCATGCCGTCACCACAATAAACGCAGGCTTCATGAATTCCGATGGCTGAACGCTGGCAAAGCCAAGGCTGAACCACCGCACCGCCCCTTTGCCATAATCGGTGCCCACGAACGGCAGCAAAAACAGCGCGAACAGCGTCATTGCGAAAAACAAAACCCCAATCCGGCGCACCTGATCTGGCGACAACATCGATACCCCGATCATTACCACCATTGCCACGGCACCAAAAAACATCTGCCGATGCACGTAATAAAACGGATCAAGTCCATTGCGTTCCGCAAGGGGTACCGATGCTGCCAGCCCCAACAAAATGCCAATGCCAAACAGCACGAACACCGATGTCAGCACCCATTTGTCAATCGTGCGCCACCAGCGTGGAAGAACCGGCTCTGTCACCCGTGAGGGCATAGAGCCATAGACCATCTCTGTCATGGGGAACCGCCTGAATTCACTTGCTCTGCCTCGATGCCCGATGTTGTCCCGGGTCTGGGGCAAAGACTAACAAAGCCATGGTGAAATGGCTAGGAAAAAGCACAGCCACGGCGCGCCGGATGCACCATCGCCCCCTAAATCGACAGACCGATAATTGCCAAGACTGCCAAGGTAGGACAATATGCGGGACGCAGATCAAACGGCGCGGCCGGACCCTTAATCCGCCAAACCACTGCGGCAGCGGTTCGGCGCATCACGATTGGCATATCGACTGATTGACGAAATGCCTGAAAAGCAGTATATCTGCGCATCAATAAACATACATTTCAACTGCAGATTTATTGCCTGTTCAATCATTTGATTGCCGTCAATCTGTTGCCGTATTAGGCCCGCGAATTGCAGATTTATAAAAGCTTTCTCGGCGTTGATCGCCGATCTGGTTGCTTGCTTCTGGAAGACCGCTGTGTTGCGCGCAAGCGGGTTTTGCCAATCCCTTTGGCAGCGTTGGCGCGTCGTAAGACGACACCTCTCAAATCACCGTCGCAAAGACATGACCAAGTCATAACATCGGAAGGATTGCATTATGACAACCTTGCCCCGTAGACAGTTCCTTGCCACAGCAGGTGCGGCCGTTGCTGCATTGGCAACGTTTCACGCCCGCTTTGCCCAAGCCTTTCCCAGCCGCACAGGCGAAACCGTATTGCCCTGGCTTGACCAGCCTCCTGCGCTTGGCGATCCTTGTTGTGATACGCTGTTGGACTGGGAGGCGCTTGATTCCTGGATCACGCCCAACGACAAATTCTTCTTTGTCTCGCATTTCAACCGACCGATCATCAACGAGCCAAGCTGGAAGTTGGAAGTTGATGGTTTGGTAAACACACCGCTCAGTCTGACATTGGCCGATCTCAAGGCGCGGCCGTCAAAAGAGACGATCTTTACGCTGGAGTGTTCTGGCAATCATGGTTTCCCATCGTTTGTTGGCGGGATTGGTAACGCCAAATGGGTTGACACGTCGTTGGCAGACCTGCTGAAAGAGGCGGGTGTCAAAGATGACGGGATCGAAGTTGTATTCTGGGGCACGGATGTGGGCGACGTCGCCCTGAAAGACGATATCCGCGATGTTATCATGCATCAGAATTTTGCCCGCAGCATGTCATTGGCTGATGCAATGAATCCAAACAATATACTATGTTACGAAATGAACGGTGCCGCATTGTCAGATGCACACGGCTTTCCGCTCCGGTTAATTGCGCCGGGCTGGTACGGTATTGCCAACGTCAAATGGCTGAAGCGCATCGAAATCCGCGATCGCCGATTTATGAGCCTGCTGATGGGGCGAAATTATGTGACGATCCGCGAAGAAGATCACAACGGCGAAACGGTCTGGGCGGAAACGTCGGTTGGCCGAACGCTGCTGAAATCGGTGCCTGCGCGTGTTACTCACAGCGATGCCGGGTATCGCATTTCAGGTGCGGCATGGGGCGCCCCAATTGATACGGTTGAAGTCAGGATAGATGATGGCGACTGGCAGCCAACCACCTTTGATGACAGCGAAACTGCGGAATTTGCTTGGCGGATCTGGTATCTTGACTGGGCCAGCCCGACCCTTGGTGAACACGAGGTGACGTCACGAGCCATCTCGAAATCGGGGCAAATTCAGCCCGCTATGGATGATCCGTGGATCGCGAAAAAGCACACCTATTGGGAAAGCAACGGTCAGGTGACACGCCACATTGCCATCACATGATTGGGCCGCCAAAGTAGCAGCCCGTTTACGGCGTCGGTTTAAAACCCAGGTTCGCCAGCCGATTTGCATGGCTGGCGAAGTCCTTAAAAATACGTTAATGAAAATAAAATTTCTTATATATATTAATGTTTTAGATAACGCATCACAGGTTTTTACGCCCCCCGTAACTTACCTATAAAAGCGCCGTCACCAGCCGCGTGAAATCATCCCCCCGCTCTTCAAAATCCGAATACTGA
>JACMNW010000363.1 GCA_014378345.1 Pseudorhodobacter sp.
CCTTTTCCAGCACGGTGGAATAGATGCGGCCGGAGGAGACGCTGTCGGTTTTGCGGGCGTGCACGCCTGTGAAGCGTTCATAGTGGCCTAGATCAAGGTCGGTTTCCGCGCCATCGTCGGTGACGAACACCTCGCCATGTTCAAACGGTGACATAGTGCTGGGATCGACGTTGAGGTAGGGATCAAGTTTCCTGAGCCGCACGGTGTAACCACGGGCTTGAAGGAGGGCACCTAAAGCCGCAGAGGCAAGGCCCTTGCCCAAGGATGACACCACGCCGCCGGTGATGAAGATATAGCGTGCCATGGTGAGACTCCCGTGCGTTCAAAAAGGGCGGCGACAGGTCAAAAGAATCGCTGCATCACGGGGATTGAGATGTAGCGGACCCTGAGAAAAAGCGCAACAGGACCGCTAGATGCTGTCTGGCGCCGTAGTGACCTGTCTAAAGCTGGTGGCGGATCAGTCGGCGCGTGGTGGGGTTGCGGGCGCGTCTGACGGGGTTGGGGGCAGCAGGTCCTTGCCGGTGCCAAGTGGGGTGGCGGGCACGTCCGGGGCGGGCACGGTGCCGCCGATCTGGTCGATCACCGACGATGTGCTGGACCTTGAGGCGGCAATGATGGTGAGTGCTATCGAGGTGGAGATGAAGGCTGCGGCCAGAACCCAGGTGACCTTGGCAAGCGCCGAGGTTACCCCGCGCCCGGAGGTGGTGTTATTGCCACCGCCGCCCATACCCAAACCGCCGCCTTCGGACCGCTGAAGCAGCACAAGGCCGATCAGGATAAGGGCCAAGATCAAGTGGATGGACAGAACAACATTTTCCATGGGTGCGGCGGTTCCTAAAACTTTGCGCCTGTCTAGGCGGATGCGGCGCGGTCTGCAAGCCCTTGGGGGCCCGGTTGCAAAGTGTGGCGGATTACCTTTCGACTTCGTCAACCGTGGCTTGGCCTGACAGGCGTTGCCGCAGGATCGACCATGACAAGCCAATGCCGAGGATCAACGAAAGAGCAAGGATGCCCAGCCAGACGGTGACGTTTGTGTTGCCGAGTTTAAGCACGCCCCAATCGATCAGCACCCAGATGACCGCGCCGAACAGGGCAGCGATCACGATCATGCCGAACGCACCGAGCGAGCGGAAGGTGGCGCCGACATAGATCATGTAGCCAACAGCGAGCAGAAGACCGAGCAGCAGGGTAAGGGGCATTTGCGTGTTCCAGTTCGCCTCAGCCCAGCGGACGAAGTTGTAGGGCGTGGGGTTGAAGGTGGCGGCGAGCAGCAAAAACGCGCCCAGCCAGCGGATGATAATGCCCATGATCTGCGCCTTTGTGACGGTGTGGTTGGCCCCTTGGTGCCAAAGGGCGGGGCGGCTGTCCAGCGGTTAGTCGGGGTCTGGGGGTTAGGCTGGCACCTCGCAGACGGCAGAGATTTTGTTGCCATCTGGATCGCGCAGGTAGCAGGCGTAGAAATTGGCACCGTAGGGGCGCAGGCCGGGGGCACCCTCATCGCTGCCACCTGCAGCAAGGCCCGCAGCGTAAAACGCATCGACCGCGGCGCGGGTGAGAGCGACCAAGGCGGGCATGGAGCCATTGGCGGTGCTGGCGGGTAGGCCGTTGTAGGGTTTGGTGACCCAGAACTGGATGCGGTCGGGAGCGGGGGCACCGTAGCCGACCTCGTCCGGTTCCTCGGCGCGCAAGCCTAGCCCAAGGGTGGGCATGACGGCATCGTAGAACTGTTTGGCGGCAGCAAGGTTGTTGCTGCCAAGGGTGATATAGAGAAACATCTGCGCCTCCGGGTCATTTTGCGGTTTCACTGGGGGAATTTGGTCGCTATAGAACGCACGGTTTCACCCAAATCGCAAGGATCTGTCATGGCCAATGTTGTCGTCGTCGGTGCCCAATGGGGCGATGAGGGGAAGGGCAAGATTGTTGATTGGCTAAGCGAGCGCGCCGATGTGATCGCGCGGTTTCAGGGCGGCCATAACGCGGGCCATACGCTGGTGATTGATGGCAAGGTTTATAAGCTGTCGTTGCTGCCGAGCGGGATTGTGCGCGGTGGTAAGCTGTCGGTTATTGGCAACGGGGTGGTGGTGGACCCGTGGCATCTGGTGATGGAGATCGACAAATTGCGCGGGCAGGGCGTTGATATTACGACCGAAAACCTGATGCTGGCGGAAAATGCGTCGCTGATCCTGCCGATCCACGGCGAGTTGGACCGCGCGCGCGAAGGCCAGACCGGGGTGGCAAAGATTGGCACCACCGGGCGCGGGATTGGGCCCGCGTATGAAGACAAGGTGGGCCGCAGGGCCATTCGGGTGGCGGATCTGGCCGATGACGAAACGCTGGTCACACGGGTTGACCGTTTGCTTGGCCATCACAATGCGCTGCGCCGGGGCTTTGATATGGAGCCGATAGACCGCGAGGCACTGTTGGCGCAGTTGCGCGAGATTGCGCCGTAGGTGTTGCCCTATGCCAAACCTGTCTGGAAGGTGCTGAATGAAGCACGCCGAGCAGGTAAGCGGATTTTGTTTGAGGGCGCGCAGGGGGCGTTATTGGATATTGATTTTGGCACATATCCTTTTGTCACCTCAAGCAATGTCATCGCGGGCCAGGCGGCAACGGGGACGGGCCTTGGGCCGACGGCGATCGATTTCGTGTTGGGGATTGTGAAAGCCTATACCACCCGCGTTGGCGAAGGGCCGTTTCCGGCGGAATTATTTGACGACGATGGCGAGCGTTTGGGCGAGCGCGGGCACGAATTCGGCACGGTGACTGGCCGAAAGCGCCGCTGCGGTTGGTTTGATGCGGTTCTGGTGCGCCAAACTTGTGCGACATCGGGCGTGTCGGGCATTGCGCTGACCAAGTTGGATGTGTTGGACGGCTTCAAGACGCTGAAAATCTGTGTGGGCTATGATTTGGATGGGGTTCGGCTGGATTATCTGCCAACGGCGGCCAATCATCAGGCGCGGTGCACACCCATTTATGAGGAAATGGAAGGCTGGTCAGACAATACCGCTGGGGCGCGGTCTTGGGCCGAATTGCCGGGGGCAGCGATCAAGTATGTGCGGCGTATTGAGGAATTGATTCAATGTCCCGTCGCGCTACTGTCTACATCGCCGGAGCGTGATGACACCATCCTGGTGACAGACCCATTTGCGGATTCAGGTGTTCTTTCTGCGGGCCGCTTGGGGTTTGTTTGCGCGCGTCCTGTCCTGTCGGCGGGGATGGGATGACATATTGGATCGACGACCGTTTGGTTTAGGAGAGAGAAATGGCCTTAAGTTACAAAGCGCGTCGAGGCCTGTCTTTGGTGATCCTTTTGGTGGGCCTGCCCGCCTATATCGTGGTGGCGATTTCCGTTGTTAGCCTGATGGACCGCCCGCCGTTCTGGATGGAACTGGGGGTGTATTTGGGCTTGGGCATTTTGTGGGCAATCCCATTTCGGCATGTGTTTCGCGGCATTGGCCAGCTTGACCCGGAAGCACAAAAGGCAGAGGTCGATGCGCCCTCTGCCTGATGGTTTTGGTAGATGACGTTAGCCCGCCATCGAGCGGGCTTCCGCCAGATAACGCGAGCTTTCGGTCAGAACAAACTGGCCACGCTTGATTTTCTGGATGCGCCCTTCGCGTAGAAGTGCACCGAAGGTACGCAAGCCGTCTTCACGGGTATATTCGCTATCAGCCGACAATGCGCCGATCTGGCTCATTAACTGGGGGCGCGAAAAGTAGGGGCGACCCTCGATGCAGACGGAATAGGCAGCGGCGGCCTCTAAAATCTCGGCAAGGCTGTTTGCGCCCAGGCGTTCGGAAAAATCGGCAAAGCCACGGGCGTCCGAAAAGACGTTGGCCGTGTCGATGTCTTCGTCTTCGTCGGTCTGGGGTTCCGGATCAACCGCCAGTGCGGCAGACGTGACACGGCGGGGACGCACTGGGCTATCTGGCACTGCCGTCAGCGACGCGCCACCGTCCGTGCGGGGGCGATCAATGCGCTGGGCTGACACAAGTACAAGGGGTGCAGGGCGCGGTGCGGCGGCAGCTTCATCGGCACCCGTTGGATTTTGCGGGCGCACGACACGGGCCAAATCTTCGCGGTAGGGGTCAAGCCGTTTGGTTTCCACCTCTTTCGGGGTGGTGCCGCCTTTGGCAAAACGGTCTGCAACTGTCGCTGCTACGGCAGCTTTCAAATGGGCAATAGCCGACAGGCGGCGACGGTTTTCCGGTACGGCCATGACTTCGTTGGTTTGTTCAATCAGGCGCGATACGGCAGCCTCGCCGGTGGGGTCAAGGCGTTGACGGGCGTCGTCTTCGGGGCCGGTTTCATCGCCCTCATCTGCTGCAAGACTAACCACCGGGGCTGGTTCCAAGCTTTTCAAGGCACGCAATTCGCGACGCAACTCTGCTTCGGCGGCAGCGCCAAGCGCGTTGGCACCAGCGGCCGCGATGTCGGTCGAGGGCGCGTCACTGTCGGCGGCCATGTCATCACGGCGCACCTTGATGACGCGCGCGCGGGCCCGAAGGACTTTGTCGGATGGCCCCGCTGCGCCCAACGGGTCGGCCCCATAAACGCTGTCGATCTCTTCGATAACAGGATCAATGGCCGCTATACTGGTTTCAAGTGCATCGGCAACTTTTTCACTTTCGTCGTCCAATGGGGTATCTGAAGTGTCGCGTTCTGCAGTTTCAAGCCCGGCGTCGATGTCTGTGCCAAGGTCTTCGTCATAGACAATCGTCTGCGTCTGTGCGGGAACAGCCACCAAACCTGTGCTGTCCGCATCCCCATCAAGGGCGCGCAGATCGGCCAGTTCATCTTCGGTGATTTCGTTGTCTAGCGGGTCTGCGTCAGCTAAGTTTGATTCAGCCTCACCGTCGGCAATATCGTCAAAAGTCGCCGCAGCGTTCCAGTTTAATGCCGCGAGTAAGGCGTCATCTTCCGGCGAGGCGTTACTTGCTAACTGGACGTCAGGCGTGGGCTTAACAACGGCCAAAGCCACCGCTTCGACCGCTTCCATGTCGGCCAGTTCATCTGCCTCGTCGGCAGATAAAAACGGTGCTTCGTCTTCAAATGCTGTAGTATCGGCATCGGCATCGGCGTCGCTTTCGTCAAATTCTTCGACAAAGCCATTTGTTTCAAATGTGGGGTTTGCGGTGGCCGATTCTACCGGTTCCCACGCGTCGTTGGCATCAAACACAGCCTCTGGCGCAAATGCGGCAGAAATTGTGGTAATTGCCGCTGTATCATCCGCGTGCTGATCTTCGGAGTAATCGGCGAGAATCGGTTGAACGGGTACCGGATCGCGGGCTACGGGTGCGACTTCTGCGCGGTGATCAGAAAGCTCTGCGTTTGCCACCGCGGCGCGGATGCGCAGCAGTTTCGCGGCTACGCCTTCTGGCATTGGGGCGGGTTGGGGCGTAGGGACTGCCCGAGACTGGACGGCAGGCATAGGGGACTGCGCTTGTGCTGTGGGCGGGTAGGACGGGGCTTGCATCGCGTCCCCGGTGCGCAAAACAACGCCGTTTTCGCCTATTTTTGCCTCTACCCGGCGCTGAACTTCGCGTTCGGCAATCTTAAGCAGCATGGCTGCATCGGGTGTCGGGGGTTCGGCACCGAAGTAGCGGTCTTCGGCCGCGAGATCACGGAAGTATTCAGCAATTGCCCGCATGGTGTTGAATGGGTCATCGAACCCCTCCAACGTGCAAGAGAAAGTGCCATAGGAAACTGTAAGTATTTTACTTGGCCCGATCATCGGATGCCCGCCCTTTACCAAATTCTTGGCCTGTAATGACGCAACTCTTGTGTTAATCCATGGACAGACAGCGGTAATTTGAAGGATTGATTATGTTCATCACCCTCGAATCCTGCCTTAATTGAGGACAGTATCGGTATGAATGGGGTGATTGTCCAATCACAGGACGCGGTAACAGTTGTGGGTGGCGGCCCGGTGACGCGGCGGGACCTGGCGCTGGCTGTGGCGCGCGCGCCGGTTGTGGTGGCGGCAGACAGCGGGGCAGATAGGGCGTTGGCGGCCGGGGTGATGCCCACTGCGGTAATTGGGGATTTTGACAGTATTTCGGACCGTGCAAAAGCTGCGATTGCACCGGAGAGGTTGTTCAGGATTGCGGAACAGGACAGCACCGATTTTGACAAAGTGTTGCGGTCTGTTGATGCGCCGTTCGTCTTGGCGCTGGGGGTGACAGGCGCGCAGGTGGATCATGGCCTGGCCGTTTTGAACGCGCTGGTGCGGCATAGGGGATATCCGTGTTTGCTGATCAGCGGCAAGGACATTATCTTTCATGCGCCGGAAACGGTGGAGTTGACGTTGAAGGTTGGCGATCGGTTTTCGCTGTTTCCGATGGGGCCGATTATGGGCACGAGTCGCGGCCTGCATTGGCCGATTGACGGATTGCGGCTGGCACCGGATGGCAAGACCAGCACCTCGAACAAGGTCAGCGAGGCGAAAGTGCAGCTGCGGTTTGACCGCCCCGGCATGTTGGTCATTGTGCCACGTGCGCGGATCGATGCGGTAATCAGTGCGTTGGTGCCGAAATGGCGCGGGCGGCATCGCGCGCCACGCGGTGTTCACGCTGAATGATATAAAGGCCGGATGAGACGATCACGATAATGCCCGCCCATGTCATCGCGTTGGGGAAATCACTGAACACAAGATAGCCAAGCACCACAGCGGCCACGATTTCGAGGTAGTGCAGCGGGGCCAGCGTGGAGGTCGGCGCGAATTTCAGGGCGTAGGTCATGCAAATGTGACTAAGCGCTGCCCAAAAGCCGACACCAAACAGCCACAGCCACGCGATGCCTTGTGGTTGGACCGCATCGAGCGACGGGATGCCCGTTCCGTTCAGCAGCCACAGGACAGGCAGACAAATAGCCGAACCGGCAAGCGATGTGTGCAGTTGCATAGCCACCGGGTGCATGGACCTCGACATGTGGCGGGTGATCAGCATGTAGAAGGCGAAGAAAAACGCAGTGCCAAGCGGATACAGGGCTATGGTGCCAAAGGCGGCGAGGCTGGGTTGAATGACCATCAAAGCACCGCCAAACCCGACGGCGCAGGCAGCAATGCGGCGAGGGCCAATGATGTCTCCAAACAGGAAACTGCCAAGGATCAGCAGGATGAATGGTTCGACAAAGGCAATTGCAAGCGCGTCTGCGACCGGCATAATCGCGATTCCTGCCACAAAAGTGTAAGTGGACAAGATCAGGAAGACGGCGCGCAAAAAGATCAAACCGGCCATGCGGCGATCAAGGGGTAAGGTGGTGCCCATGAACAGCGCGATGGGCAGCATTAAGGCCCCTTGCACCACAAAGCGCGCGCCAGTGATTTGACCGACGGGGATGCTGTGGGCGGCGAGTTTGGATGAGACATCGAGCAGCGGTGCCAGCGCGCAAAATGCAAGCATCAGGCCAACGCCGGGAAGGATGCGATCTGTGGTCATAGGGCTTGGGTAGGGGAAAACTGTCCTTTGGCCTGTTCTGAAGCCGACATGGTTTGTCAGGGCGCGCCCTTTGGCGACGGTGGGGTAAGGATTTTCTGAAAATCCTTGGCAAAATTTTTCTGAAAAATTTTTGTTTCCGGCGATCAGCAGTTGGGCACGTTGACGGCGAGGCCACCGAGGGATGTTTCTTTGTATTTATCCATCATGTCATTGCCGGTTTGGCGCATCGTCTCAATGCAGACATCAAGGCTGACGAGGTGGATTCCATCGCCGCGGAGTGCCAAGCTGGCGGCGGAAATGGCTTTGATGGCCCCCAATCCATTGCGTTCAATGCAGGGGACTTGCACGAGGCCCCGCACGGGATCACAGGTCATGCCAAGGTGATGTTCAAGGGCGATTTCGGCGGCATTTTCAACCTGTTCCGGCGTGCCACCCATCACGGCGGCAAAGCCTGCAGCGGCCATTGCGGCGGCGGAGCCAACCTCGGCCTGACAGCCGCATTCGGCACCGGAGATCGACGCGTTGTGTTTGACCAACCCGCCGATGGCAGCGGCGGTTAGCATAAATTCCCCGATTTTCGACGGGGATGCGCCCGGCACGTGGTCAAGGTAGTATCGGATGACCGCGGGCACCACGCCAGCCGCGCCATTGGTGGGGGCGGTGACGACCTGACCGCCTGCGGCGTTTTCCTCATTCACGGCCATGGCGTAAAGGCTCATCCAGTCATTCGTAGTGTGCGGCGATGTCATGTTCAGCCCACGTTCGGCCATCAGGGCATCATGGATGCCTTTTGCCCGCCTCCGCACCTTCAGGCCACCCGGCAGAATACCTGTGCCTTGGATGCCGCGATCTATGCAATCGGTCATCACTTGCCAGATACGGTCTATCCCAGCATCCAGATCGACCGGGCCAAGAAAGGCCAGTTCATTGGCGCGTTTCATCTGCGCTATGGATTTGCCGGAGGCTTTAGCCATCGCCATCATCGCGTCGGCGGATTCGAACGGGTAGGGCACGGGGCTGGGTTTTGCTTTTTTCTCGGCCTTGGCCGCCAGTTCCCCGGCGGTCAGAACAAAGCCGCCGCCGATGGAATAGTAGGTTTCTTGCAATATCACGTCGCCTTGGGCATCGGTGGCTTTCAGGATCATGCCATTGGCATGGCCGGGCAAAGCGGGGCCGTAATCAAAAATCAGATCCGCGCCGGGATCGAAACGCAGGGGCGGCAGGCCGGGGGCGGTGATGGTTTTGGTATCGCGAATGGTGGCGAGGGCGGCGTCGGCTTTCGCGGCGTCATAAGTGGCAGGCTCGAACCCCGCCAAGCCAAGGATGGTTGCCCTGTCGGTGGCGTGGCCGACGCCTGTAAAGGCCAGCGATCCGTGCAAGCTGGCGCGCAGGCCCTTTGGGTGAAAGGGGCTGGCGCGCAGGGTATCCAAAAACCGGGCGGCGGCGACCATGGGGCCCATGGTGTGGGATGACGACGGGCCGATGCCGATTTTGAACATGTCGAAGACGGACAGAAACATCGCGGATCAGCTTTCGGGGTTGGAGAAGAAAGCGCCGGTCAAGCCTTCGTCGGCGGCTGCACGGATGGCTGCGGGGCGGGTTTCCATCGCGCGCAAAATGGCATGGATGGCGGGGAAGTTCGCGCTGTCGATGGCGTGTTCTGGGAAATAGGCGAACGCCTTCATCCAGCGCATCAGCACGGCCAGATGGTAGGTCAGGATTGACGGCTCCTTGGCGGAAAGCCAGCGCGGTTTGCGGCTGACGATCATCGTATCCATCGTGGCCAGTTCCGACATCAACCGCGCGTGGGTTGTTTGTGACACGGCAAACGAGATGTCTTCGCCGCCCGCGCGGTAGGGATGCACAAGGTTCATCATTCCGGTGTGCAGCGAGAAGTTGGTGAAGAAAAACCAGCTTAGGAAATCTGCCCTGTCTGGTGCTGTCGGGGCCGGGGCCAATGCGCCGTGACGATCTGCCAGCCAAAGGGTGATTGCCGCGGTCTCGAACATCGGGCCATCGGGGGTCTGCATGGCCGGGATTTTGCCGAACGGGTTCAGCGCGCGGTGGGCCGGGCTATCAAGATCGCCAGCATCGAAGTTCAGCGTGTTAAGCGTGTAGGGTTGGCCCAGTTCCTCCAGCACCAAATGCACGATGAGGGAAGCGAAATCGGGGATGGATTGCAAGGTGTACATCGGAAGTCTCGGGGTATGGGCTACGGTTGGGGCAAGCTATGGGGCAAATGGGGGGAACGCCAGTGTCGGTTTGGCTATGTGGCATGGCCCTGAGGCGGGATGGCATAAATGGGGGCTGAAAAGGGGGTGGAGCCAAGGCCTTCGGCCGCGGCGCTGCGTTGGGCGGCGGGGCTATTTTCAAGTGCGGTGACGAGCCGGGCGAGGTGGGGAAACTGTGCGATATGGAACCATTTGGTTTGTCCAACAGGGTAGAGGACGGCCCACCGCAAAAGAGGGGCCAGATAGGCGGTAAGTATGGACGGCGGCGTGAACAGGGCGGGGTGATCATTGGCGGCTTGGTCGAGCAGGGTGAAGTGGCGGATCATACGGGCGGTAAGCAGGGCGTGGAGGCCGACGGTCGCCTCGGTTGGCACATACTGGCTGGGGTAGAACAGCAGGCGCAGATCGGCATGCGCGGTGTTTGAGATGAAGAACAGCCATTTCAAAAAGCTGCCGCGGGTGCGGGCATCTGGCCTGGGGCCAAGATTGTGGCGGTCGGACAGCCAAAGCAGGATGGCGGCCGTCTCAAACATCGGGCCATCCGCGGTTTCCAGCGCGGGGATCAGGCCTGCGGGGTTTATAGCGCGGTAGGCGGCGCTGTCTTGGGCGCGAATGCTGCGATCTACCAAAGCTGTGCGGTAGGGCAGACCTGCCTCCTCCAGCACCAGCCGGATGATCAGGGATGCGTTATCGGGGGCGTAGTGCAGGGTGTACATTTTGCGGCGTCCTTTGGGGGATTTTGGCGAAGTACGCATCCAGCGCTTGCCCAAAAACGACCTGTCGCTGCGTTGGAAAGCAAGGGGACGTCAACGTTTGGTTAACTATGCAGTGCCAAGGTGGCCGTAACATAACC
>JACMNW010000364.1 GCA_014378345.1 Pseudorhodobacter sp.
AGGCTTGCGGCGGTGAGGCTACCTTTTGCGGCCATTTGGGTGATGGTTGCTGTGTCGAAGGGGCCCGTTGTTTCGCCGTTTATGGCGATGTGCCAGACGGGGCTTGTGGGCGTTGCGGGGGGGGCTGGCGGTGCTGGTTGTGCCCCCGAGGCAGTGGGGGCAGCGCCCCAAGGCCCGGCGTTTTGCGCCATCCCGAGGCCCATGGCGGCACCCATGCCTGCAGCCATAGCGCCGCCAGCGGCGGAGTTTTGGGCGGACATGCCTTCTGCGGCGTTGAACTGCATGTATTTATTGAGGTCACCCACGATGCCGATGGAGGTGCGTTTATCAAGCGCCTTTTCGACTTCCTCTGGCAAGCTGATGTTTTCAATGTAGAATTCTGGCAGGGTCAGGCCGTATTCGGCAACCTGAGGCGCGATGGCGGTGGACACCAGTTTGCCAAGGTCGGCGGTGTTTGCGGCCATATCCAGCACCGGAATGCCAGAAGCGGCGAGGCTTCGGGAGAATTCTTGCACGATGATGTTGCGGATCTGGAAGCTGATTTCATCGGCAGTGAACTCGCCATCGGTGCCGACGATATCGCGCATGAATTTGCCAGGGTCGGACACGCGCATGGAATAGGTGCCGTAGCTGCGCAGGCGGACCGGGCCGAATTCGGGATCGCGGCACATGATGGGGTTTTTGGTGCCCCATTTCTGGTCGTTGAAGCGGGTGGTGTTGACGAAGTAAATCTCGGACTTAAACGGTGATTGAAAGCCGTGATCCCAGTTTTGCAGGGTGGTCAGGATCGGCATATTGTTGGTTTCTAACACATAAAGGCCGGGGGCGAAGACATCGGCCAACTGGCCTTCATGAATAAAAACGGCGGATTGGCCTTCGCGCACGGTCAGTTTCGCGCCGTATTTGATGGCGTGGCCTTGGCGTTCAAAGCGCCAGACCATGGTATCGCGGGTGTCGTCAACCCAGGAAATGACGTCGATGAATTCGCCGGTCAGGAAATTGAAGATTGACATAGGAATTGCTCCTTAACGTGAAAACAGGGTCAGCTTTCGCCGCCCAAAAAACGGGTTGCAAGGGCGGCAGCGACGGGGCGGGCCTGTTCGGCGGTCATGCCGGGGGTCAGGCTTGGGTCATAAAGCATGCGTAGCATCAAAACATCTTGTGGGGTGAGCAACGAAAACTCTTCGTCGTCATTAAAAATCGTGGGCCGGGCGCGTGGGCTGTCGTTGGCAAGGCCAAGGCCTTGGGCGATTTCTTCGTGCAGACACGACAGGCGCAAAAGATCGGGATGTTCGGCGCGGATCACGGCGAAGGCGCGGGTGTAGATGCTGCTGGTGCCGGATGATTGGGCATAGACGAGGCAATAGGTGGAGCGTGGCATGCTGGTGATACCCAAGAGCTCCGTTCCAGTCAGGCCGGGCAGGGCGGCGGAAATGGTGGGGCCAAGGGCTTGGCGCTCGTCTTCATTGACCACTTCGACGATGAAGTTGGGGTTTGTGTTATCCATCCGGATGGGGTGGCGGGTGGCGCGGGCCAGTTGTGCCACGAGGGCGGCCACTCGGGCAGTATCAGCCGCGCGCATCTTTGCCGAAACAGATGCCCCAAAGCGCATGCCAATGCGAACCGGGCCCTGCCAGCGGCGAATTGTGCTGGGTGTTTCGGATTGTACCGGACCGGTTGCAGTGGACGCATATTCATCAAAGGCGGCGATTTTGATGAAGTTTTCGGCCAACATCCGGTCGGTGAACGGCGCGTCGCGTGTGCCGCCATCGGTGCGCAACAGGCCTTGCTCCAACAGGCCAGATTGGACGCGGGTGTAGTAGGCACTCAAGGCGAGGCTTTCGGCAGACGGGGGCATGACAGGTGCAGTCGCGGCCGCGGCAGGCCCGTCAGGCAAGCCCGCGCCGGGGGATTTCAGCAGATCGCAGCCCGCAATGCCAAGCATGCCAAATGCGGCAAGCGCCTTGAACAGGGTTTGAAATTGCGGGCGTTGCATGAGTTTAGTTGGCCCCCAAAGCGGTGCCGGTGGCATCGCCAAGCCCGGTACTGCGCGCACGGGCAGAGGCGAGGGTATCGCGTAAGTCGCCTTCCATCTTGGTCAAGTCCACTTCGGCTGCAGCGCGTTTGGTACGGCCTTCGTCCGCGATGGTCAGGCTTTCGTTAATGGTGGCGATCAGTGTGGCGTTGGCTTTTTTCACCGCCTCGATATCAAAGACGCCGCGTTCCATTTCCGTGCGCACAACCTTGTTGGCCACCTGCAGGTTTTCGGCGTTGGCGGTCAGCAGTTCGTTGGTCAGGTCATTCGCGGCGCGGATGGATTCGGCGGCTTCGCGGGACCGTTGAATGGTGACCGCTTGGGCCAGTTGGGTTTCCCACAGGGGCACGGTGTTGACCAAAGTAGAGTTGATCTTGGTAACAAGTGATTTATCATTTTCCTGCACCAAGCGGATTGAGGGCAGTGACTGCATTGTGACTTGGCGCGTTAGTTTCAGATCGTAAATCCGGCGATCCAGATCATCGCGGGCAGAGCGCAGATCGCGCAGTTCTTGCGCCACTTTCACCTGATCGTTTTCGGGTGCTTTGCCAATGGCGGCTTCTTTCGCAGGAATGTCTTTTGCATCAAGATCTTTGATCTTTGCCTCGCCCGCAGCAATATAAAGCGCCAATTCGTCATAGAAATTCAATGTCTTGGAATACAGCATATCCAACGATTTGATGTCTTTCAGCAATGTATGTTCGTGGGTAAGCAAGCTGTTGGTGATCTTGTCAATCTGGCCTTGAACCGTTTCAAACCGGGCCACGAATTTGGCAAAGGGGGCCGCGCGGCCAAGCAGGCGTTCCCACCAGCTTGCCTTGCGGCGCACGTCGAGCTCCGACACGGAAAACCCGCGAATGGTGGACACGATATCGCGCAGGCTGTCGCCCGCGGGGCCAGCGTCCTTGTTTTTGACGCCAGCCAGCATTTCCTGACTGATCACCTGCAGTTCGGCCTGTGCTGCAGAGCCAAAGGATATAATTGATTGGGTGTTGGCCATATCAAGTTCAGCCATGCGTTTGCGGATGGCGTCGGCAACAGGGGCAGGGGCTGCCCCGAGGGCGACAACAGCGGTGCCGGGTTCTGCCAAAACGGTGGCGGTAACTTTTTCAATCTCGGCCAAGGTGGCGGCTGCTTGGGTTTGGACCTGATCCGTCATGGAAGCACTTTCACTGTTGCGGCCCGGCGACACATGGCGGGCGAGGATAGGGGTTAGCCTTCGCGGGCTAGTCTTTCGCGAAGCACATCTATTTCGATATCCATATCGGCGCGTCCATCGTTCATCAGCGCCTGTGTGTGGGTGGTAAAGTGGGATTCAAGATCATCCAGCAGCGCCTCATACGACGTGCGGGCGACGGTATCGTGACTGCTGGCGTAATGGTCGGCGAACTTGGTCGTCGCGTCGCGCGCACCCATCAGGTAGACGCCAATATATTTGCGCGCAGCCGTCAAATCGCGCGGGTCGGATTCAACAGTGCGAAACATGGTGCGGGCTGTGATGGCAAACTGATCAACACGCGCCTCTAGTTTGCGGTCACCAGCGCGCAGGATCGCGTCTTTCATGGATATCAAGTATTTCTCACCCTCGTCCACCGCGGTGGCGACGCGTTGGTTTTGGAAATCATCGACGCCGTCCATGCCCTTGTTGCGCAGGGGATCGGGCCCGAAGGCGATAAAGTGCAGGATCGCCCCCGCCAGGCCAAATGCAAAGGGCAGCAGAAGGGTGGGTTGCGACATAGTCCCGGCGAGGGTGAGGCCAACAAAGGTAAGCGCCGTGGCAAACAGTTTGCGCGGAATGGCGGGTTTGCGCGCCACTTTGCGGGCGTTATAGGCGGCCTGAGCGATTGTCCCGGATTGGGTAAGCCAGGCGGCGAGGATCAGGATACCAAAGGCGGCGAGGCCGGGGATCAGGTGGGCAGGGTTTACACGAAAGGCGTTGATCAGGATGATAACGGGCGCGAAGAACAGGATTCGCAGGCGGCTATTTGCGCGGGTGCGAACAGGGCCCTTGGGGCCGGGGTTTGATGTGTCTGTTATGGGCCTGCCATCGGGGCTATAGGGCCCGCCGAAACGATCCGCCATTATTGCCCCGCCATTGCGCCGACAGCAAAGGTCAGCGCCATAAGAAGAAAAAATGCGAGGGTCTGGATGCTGGTCGGTTGCATGGGCGTCCCCGGATTGCGGGCCGTTTCTGGGCCGTTGCGCAGAACTATAGGCGATGGTTTGTCGCCATGCCAGCGATGATGCTGGGAATAGGCGGGGATTATTCCCCCCTTTTTCTATTGCCTGCTTGGCTTTGGGCGTGGTGCTGCGGGGCGGAATGACTTCGGCTTATCAGTCTGTACGCGGGGTTTGCCTGTTGGTGCGCGGGATTTAGCATCTGGTTTAGCGTCGGGTTTGGAAGATTTATCCGCCCCTGCCGTGGACCGGGTGACAATGCGTGTTTTGGCGGGTGCGCGTGTTGCATGGCCAGCCTTTGCGGCTTTCGCCGCACCTGATTTGGCCGCACCTGATTTGGCCAAGCCTGAATCATCGGCATTGGGATCAAGGCCCAACTGATCGCGTAACACACGGCCGCGCACTTCTTCGATATCGCCGGGTTCCATATCGCCCAAACGGAAAGGCCCGTAACTGGTTCGGATCAGCCGATTGACGGTCAAGTTG
>JACMNW010000365.1 GCA_014378345.1 Pseudorhodobacter sp.
AAAACTGGATTTGAAAAAAGATGGCGTTGCGCCGGTTGAGGTCAAGCCGATTACCGTTCCGCAGGCAGATGGCAGCGTGAAGCCCGGCGTAGCGGCGAATGCGGGAGAATAATCTGTAGAAATAATGAGGGAGAACCCAGGCTGCCCCTCAATCAGGCTGCCTTCTATTCCGCGCTTTGGAATTTGTCGTGACGCTTGACGTGCAGCCCACCATTTTTCCTACAAAAGTATGGGAGTTTCAGTCATCGATAATGTTCGATAGTGTACAAAGCATTCTGGCGCCGGCTGATATTGTTCAGGTATGAACGATGACGAACGAATACGCCCTTGCCGCTATCCATGTTTTGCAGACGCTGCTGCGAAGATGACTGATCCTGTGTCGCGGGTTTGCTGTCAGGAGGCCCCCATGATCGAGCAAAAGCAGCCTGGCAAAGAACGTAAGCATGGTCCGAGTACCGTCTTGACGATCTTTTCGCAGTAGCGCACCTAATCAGGAAATGTGCGAACCGCTTGCTGAGGAATTATGCGGGAGTAGTCTTTGCGGCAGCGAGCTTATCGGCGAGATTCCAGGGCAGGAATTCTTCGATCCGATTCACTGGATGATCAGCGACGTGGGTGATGACGTAGCGCAGCCAGGCTTCGGGGTCGACGCCGTTTAATTTAGCCGTTCCGATCAGAGAGTACATTGCGGCGGCGCGCTCGCCGCCCTTGTCACTTCCGGCAAACAAATAGTTGCGCCGGCCAATGGCCACGCCACGCAGTGCACGCTCGGCTGCAGAATTATCGATCTCGACACTGCCGTCATCGCAATACAGTTTCAATGCCGGCCATAAGTTCAGCGAGTACATGATCGCTGCGGTGGTATCGGATTTGCTCGACAATTTAAGCAGTGTCGCGCGCATCCAGGTCTCGAAGTCGTCGAGCTGTGGCAGCGATTTGGCCTGCCGCACTTCGCGTCGTTGCTCGGGTGGCTTGCCACGAATAGCCTCTTCGATGACATAGAGCGCACCGATCCGGTCGAGCGCCTCCTTGGTCAACGCCGATGGCCGGGCATGATGCAAATCATAAAATTTACGGCGCGCGTGCGCCCAACATGCGGCCTCCAGGATGTCGCCGCTCTCAAACAGCGCATTGAAGCCGGCAAATGCATCGACCTGAAGGATGCCGGTGAATTTTGCCAAGTGGGTTTGCGGATGAATGCCTTTGCGATCCGGCGTGTACGCAAACCAGACGGCCGCTGGTTGGGTCGATCCCGATGGCCGGTCATCCCGCACATAGGTCCACAGCCGCGCCGTTTTGGTCTTGCCATTGCCAGGAGCCAAGACCGGAATGGGTGTGTCGTCGGCATGCAGCTTGGTTGCTGCTAAGGTATAGCGGCGAATGGCATCCACCAAGGGTCGCAGCAACGCCGCACAAGCGCCCAGCCAGTCACCCAAGAGACCAGGGTCGAGTTCGACCCCTTCGCGGGCGTAGATCACCGACTGCCGGTAACAAGGCAAATGATCGGCGAACTTGGATACGGCTACATGGGCGATCAAGCCAGGTCCGGCCATGCCGCGTGCGATCGGACGAGACGGAGCGGGTGCCTGCACGATGCAGTCACAGCAGGTGCAGGTCATCTTTGGGCGAATATGACGGATCACCCGGAAACTTGCCGGCACGAATTCGAGCTGTTCAGAGATGTCGTCACCGAGATGGCGGAGTTCTGCGCCGCAGGCCGGGCAAGCCTCTTCTGCCGGTGAATAGATTCTTTCGTCGCGTGGCAGATGCGCCGGCAGCGGCTTGCGTACCGGTTTCTTGCGGGGCTGCTTCTCCGCCGCTTCGCCTTCGTCGGCTTGCAGATCCTCGAGCTTGACTTCCAAATGCTCGATCTGGCGATCGAGCTTCTCGGATTTGCGGCCGAACTGCATGCGCCGCAGTTGCGCAATGAGCAGCTTCAATTGCTCGATCTCGAGCGCGCTGGTGCTCACCTGCTCCTGTAATGCCAGCACCGTTTCGTCGCGCGCAGCAATGACGTCACCCAGTTGCGCCATCCGGGATTGACCAGCGAGCACGAGTGCTTTCAAGGCGTCGATATCGTCGGGAAGCGTGGCATCAATGGGCATGCCGCGAGTTTACGCAGGTCTCCCGGAGTTTACAAGCCCGACATGGGTCGCTGCGTGCGTTCAGGGCGGCGCCAATCAATCCCTTCGAGCAGCATGGACAGCTGTGCGGGGGTCAATGACACCGAGCCTTCTGTCGCCTGCGGCCAAATGAACCTCCCACGCTCAAGTCGCTTTGCCAGCAAGATCATGCCATCGCCAGTGGACCACAGGACTTTCAAAAGATCGCCACGCCGACCCCGGAAGACAAACACGTGGCCGCTGAAGGGATTCTCATGGAGGGCCGTCTCGACCTTGGCGGCAAGGGAATTGAAGCCGCACCGCATGTCGGTTACGCCCGCGGCCATCCAGATGCGGGTACCTGCGGGTAGGCCGATCATCGCAGCAGGTGCGCCAGGACCGTGCGCAACATGTCCGCATCCGGGCT
>JACMNW010000366.1 GCA_014378345.1 Pseudorhodobacter sp.
CCGCCGCGATGTCAGGGCCAAATACCCGCTCCGCCTCGCGCCGCCCGGCGGGGGTGAAATGGGTGGTGATGATGCTATCCCCCCGGTCCAGCAATGCGCGGATCATCGGCACGGCAGACCGAAGTTCACCCAAAGACACCGCATGAATCCAAACAGCCCCGGGGGCAAAGGGGCGGTGCACGCCAAAGCGTTCGGCCAAATGCACAGAATATGCCGGGTCTTTTTGCCCCCGCCGCCACAGGTATATTAACACAATCGGCAAACCCAAAATCCAAAGCGCGGCATAGGCCATAAACGCCAGACGCAGGCGCAAGTTGGGGAAGGGCTGGTGATTAAGCATTGTTTGTATGTGGTAGCAGGGCAAGCAGCGTGGTGCAAAGCCGGTCCATCCCCGCCATGCCTTGGTCTGCCAAAGTTTTCGCCCGTGCGGCTTGATCGGTTAGTTTCGGGTCATTGAGCGCTTCGATCAGATCTGTCGCGCCCACAATTTCTAATGCCGCCCCCGCGCCATGCAGCGCCGCATAATCCAACGTGAAATTCGCCACATTGGGCCCATACAGCACAGCGCAACCCAAATGCGCTGCTTCCCAAGGATTATGCCCGCCGGTATTGCCAAAGCCACCGCCTATCAGGGCCACCGGGCAAAGCCGGTACCACAATCCCATTTCGCCAAATGTATCGGCCAGATAAATAGCATGCATTGGCCCCGGCATTTTGCCCTCCGACCGGACCGCAACTGAAAGGTCTGCCAAAGTGCAAGCTGCCATAATATCATCCCGGCGGGCCGGATCGCGCGGTGCGATGATCAGCAGCCGCGATGGGTCTTGCGCAAATAATTTGCGGTGCGCAGCAATCGCTGCCGTCTCATCCGCCCTATGGCTGGACGCTGCACACCATAGTTTGCGCCCCGCCAAAGCCGTAACCAGAGCTGCCCGGTTTTCTGGCTGATCTGCCAGCGGCCCCGCCCCGGATTTGAGAGAACCCGTTACCCCAACATCTACTGCGCCGAGGGCCAGTAAATGCTGCGCCGTATCCGCGTCTTGCGCCGAGATATGCGCAAACCGCGCGTAAAGATCGGTGTAAAGGCTGCGATACCGTGCCCGCGCGCCAAACGCCCGCGCGTTCATCCGGGCGTTTATTAATGCCAACGGAATGCCGCGCTTATGCGTGGCGACCACCAGCCCTGGCCATAAATCCTGCTCTGCCCAGACTGAAAGATCGGGCTGCCAATGGGTCAAAAACCGCGCCACCGGCCCCGGCGCATCCAGCGGCAAAAACTGATGCTGTGTGCGGGCGGGCGTGTTCGCAGCAAAGGCCAGCGCTGATGACCGCGCCGACGATGTGACCAGAAACGATAGATCAGGCCGCACTTGCCCCATGGCCGTGATCAACCCGCGCAGCGCCATCACCTCGCCCAGACCCACGGCATGAAACCAGACCAAAGGACCAGCCGGGCGTGGCAAACTGGCGACGCCCAGCTTTTCGCGCCACCGTTCGGGGTCTTCTTTGCCGCGCTTCAACCGACGCCGCAGATATTCCGGCAAAAGGGGCCCAAGACCGCGCACCGCCAACAAATAGGCCCGCAGCAAAGCCCCGGTCTTGGGCGGTTGGCGATGATCAGCCAATATCGCGAAACTCTTTTTGCAGGCTTTGTGCCCAGAAGGCCGGGTCTTGCAGCACCGCCACAAACCGATCCGCCGCGCGCCCGCTGCCAAAACCATGGTCGCGGGAATAGGCCTTGCGCCAATCGTCGCTCAGGAATTTGGAAATCGCCGCCCCATCAGACGCGGCACAAGCCGTAACAGACGGCGCCACCGCGCGATTGGTCTGCCGGGTGCCCACATCCAACGACGCCAGCCCCATAAACGGCGCTTCCCGCACGCCCGCCGATGAATTGCCAATCATGATAGCCGCGTTCTTCATCAATTCTGAAAAATGCGCAAAGCGCATCGATGGGATCACCCGGAATTGGTCTTTGGGAAGATGATTGATCACGTCAAATATCGCTTCAGACCCCGGATCATTGTTCGGGGCCACCAGCACGAACTGCCGCCCCGACGCCTGCATCGCACCAAACAGCGCTGCCGCCTGCGCACCCATCGACGCCGCCTCAGACGTGACCGGATGAAATACGCCTATCCCGTAATCCGAAAAAGGAATGCCATAGCGCGCGCGCACCTCGTCAATCGTCACGCCGGACGGGCTTGCATGAAAATCCAGCTCGGGTGATCCGATGACATGCACGCTTTCCCTTGGTTCACCCAAAGCCATCACCCGCTTGGCCGCGATGTCTGAGGATACGAAATGGTGGGCGGCCAGCTTGGTGTTGCAATGCCTAAACACCTCATCAATGGTGCCAGACACCTCACCGCCCTCAATATGCGCCGAGCGGATGTAATTGGTCGCCGCCACCAATGCGCCTGCCAAAGCTTCTACCCTGTCGCCATGCACGATTACCAGATCGGGGCGGCTGGTGGCCACATAATCAGAAAACCCGATCACCGTTTTCGCCAGGATCACATCCTGCCCGTCGCCCGGCCGCTGGTTCAGGAATTCCTGCACCGTCACACCAATGGTGCGGTGCACCTCGTTCTTGGTCAGACCGTAGCGGCCCAGCATATGCATGCCGGTCACGAAAAACGACACCTGAAACCCCGCATCCCGCGCAGCGATGGCGAGGGGTTCGAGCTTGCCAAAGTCGGCACGGGTGCCAGTGAGGAAGAGAAGGGTTTGGGTCATTTGACCTTTGTAGCGGGAATTGCGGTGAGAATGGAAGGATCCGTCGTCAGGGTGGGGTCCATTTTGCTGGCCTTGATTTACAGTGTTCAAGTTCAGCCACGCAACCATTCTGCGACTGAGGCACTCATTTCGGCGCGAACGTCAAGGTCCAGCGCCTCGATTTCCCCGGCTGCTTCCAGTTCAAGCACTTTTATCCGAGTCAGATGAAAGTTTTCTTCCTGCGATTTCTTTACAAACCCCATGCGCAACTCCTTCATCGCGCCATAAATCAGTGTGGTCGACAGCACGGGTGCAAAGAGATGTAGTAGATCGTTCAAGTGATCTCGCACTTGACGTTGCCATTCAACGGAGTTTGATGCTGTCGCTAGCAGCTCAAGAGTGCAATTGTGCAGTTTATTGGGAAGAAAGCTGACTGCGGAAAGAATGTCATGAAGGGTTTGGGATGACGCTATCTCTAAACGCTCAAGAAACAAATGTCGTGAAGCAAGACCTGTTGACACAAATCCAGCCTCAAACATTGCGGCTGTAATTCCTTTTTCGCCCCTATCAATCGTATTGATTCGGTTGCTTGACGCCGGATATTTATCCCAAAAAGCCTTAAACGCCGTGCTTTCCAAGGCTTTTTTATCAAACATAATCAAGTGTGCTTCCATGTGATCGCGCCCGCGGCCAATATCAGGCTCATTCCTGAGCGCATGCCCGGTGAATGCATCACCTGACGCCTCCATCCTTGCAATCGACGTGTCATCTGCCCGCAGCGGAAACCAAGTGCTGTCATTCATCAGGATCAGACGATCCGGTTTGTGACCCGTTTTTGCAAGAAGGCGGACGCCATCTTGATAGGCCCCAAAATCGTAACCAAAATTGGGGCGTTCCAGCAGCAATGCCGACCGGGCAAGCAACTCGGCCCGATCACTGGCAGACACAGCCGCATTTGACAGAATGAAAGGAGAGTAACCCTGTGCTATCAGATGGTCGCACGTCAGGAATGTCGACCTCGCGACACCTTTTGGCTGATATAGAATGAGAACGGCAACTTTGCTACCCATCACAAAACTACCGCTCAAAGGACGCGCCGCCTTGTTCAG
>JACMNW010000367.1 GCA_014378345.1 Pseudorhodobacter sp.
CTTAACCGCCGTCTCCCCCAACGAAACCCAGCCCGCAACCCGGTCCACAACCGCCGCAATCCGCCCAGCATCCGCCCGGTGTGCAAAACGCGAAAACTGCAAATCCGGGTCGCGTTTGGTGGGCGACTTAAAGCTGACAACCCCTGCAAAAATGCGCCCGTCCACTTCGGGCAACACCACATGCATCGCCAGATCGGCCGGTGATAACCCCCGGTCTGCCGCCACCCAATCGCGGCGACGGGCGGTTGACAAAGCCACTTGAAACACCGGGCAACCGGGGCCATCCAACGGCGTATCGCCCTCTGCACCCTTGGCCGAAAATGCCGTCGCATTCACAATCGCTACAGGGTCTAACATGGCCAAAGCGCCACGCAAAAACGCCCCCGCCCCCGGCGCTTTCAAAGACGGCGCATACAGCCCAAAGGCGTTCAACCCGCGCGCGCGCAGGGCCGCTATCAATCCATCAACTGCAGCCGTGTCCGCCGACGTCAGATAACTGCGATAAAACACCACTGCCACAAACGGCCCGACACCATTCGGCCCATCCACAACCCCATGCGCCGGGTCATACCAGCCGCAATCAGCCACCGTTTTATCGCCCATCACCGGGCCTGCATACAACCCCGCCGACAGCGCCAGCTGCGCCAAAGCCGCCTCAGCTGCCACCGCCCCGCCTGCATCACACAACGCCGAAAGCCTGCGCAACGTCGACACCGGCAGGGTCGACAACTCATCCAGCCGCGCATCTTCCCGCCCATCAGCAGGCAATACCGCCAAAGCAATTCCCCGGCGCCGGGCCATATCCTGCAGCTGCATCAGCCCGTAAGACCAATAACTCTCCCCGCCAATCAACCGGATCAGAATGCCTTTTGCGGCGATTAGGGTCTGTTCAATATAGGTATCGACTGACAGCGGATGCCGCAAAGCCACCAAATTCGCTAAACGCAGCGTCGGCAAAGACGCTCGTCCCCGATGCCAGCCCGCCGCGAAAGCGCCAAGATCACTATCAGAATAAGACATCACCACCAGATCGGCCGGGGTTTGCCCCAAGTCGAACGGAGTTTCCGTTTCCTCCAAACCGTGACTTTCGCGGTAGACGACGTGCATGGATCAGGCCTCAGAACTTTCCGCGGTTGCGTGACTGGCGCGCGAAACCAGTTCCCACTTTTCCGTGTCACGTTCCAGCACAGCCCTTATCGCCGCCTCATCCACATGATGATGCTCTGCAATCACCACCAGCCGGGTTTGGCGGGCATCGCTGCCCCAAGGCCGGTCATATTGCACCCGCACACGCTCGCCCACCGCCTGCACCAGCATCCGCATTGGCTTGTCCACCACCGCCACATAGCCCTTCACCCGCAAAATGTGTTGTTCCCGCGCAAGGCGCACAATCGCCGCCTGCAAGGCGTCAGGATCAGCCACCTCGCCCAACTCGATAACAACGGTATCAAAATCATCATGTTCATGGTCGGCGTCGCCATCATGGTGCGACGGGCGCGCGGCGATATCGTCTTCGGCAGCCGCCCCGATGCCCAAGATCAAGCGCGGGTCGATCACCCCTTCGGACATGGCAATAATCGGCAAACGGCGCGGCGATTCCGCCTCGATCACTGCCCGCGCTGCTGCCAAACCAGCCTCCCCCGCCAGATCGGCCTTCGACAAAAGGACGATATCCGCACAAGAAATCTGATCCTCGAACACCTCTGAAAGTGGCGTTTCGTGGTCAATGCTCGGGTCCGCCAACCGCTGCGCCCCCACCGCCGCCAGATCGGGCGCAAACCGCCCCGCCGCCACGGCCTCTGCATCGGCCAAAGTGATCACGCCATCAACGGTGATTTTAGACCGGATCGCTGGCCAATCAAACGCCTTGAGCAGCGGCTTCGGCAACGCCAACCCCGACGTTTCGATCAGAATATGATCCGGGCGGACCGGCAATGCCATCAAGGCCTCGATCGTCGGAATGAAATCATCGGCAACGGTGCAGCAAATACAGCCATTTGCCAGTTCAACGATATTCTCCACCGGGCAATTCGCATCGGCGCAGCTTTTCAAAATATCGCCGTCCACCCCCAATGTGCCAAATTCGTTGACTATAATTGCCAAGCGCTTGCCCTGCGGGTTCATCATCAAATGCCGGATCAGCGTGGTTTTGCCTGCCCCCAGAAAGCCTGTAATCACAGTCACCGGAATTTTCGCAAGATCAGTCATGTTTGGCCTCCAACGGCGGTATGCGGGCAAGGCTTTGCTTGCGGAAAATCACGGGGCGTTCGCGCCAGGGCACGATACCATCAGGGGTCGCCGCATAAGCAGCTGCGCCCGACAGGATTTCGGGTAAATCCGTCTCGCTCAGGCGGCCATAAACATAGGTCCAACAACCGGGGGCAGACAGTGCCACCGCACAGCCGTTGGTGCAGGCAGACAGGCATTCGACCCCCTGAACCCGCACGCCGTCTGGCAAATCTTGCGACACAAGGCCCGCATATAGCAAAGCACCGGGCGCAATCTGCCCCTCTTCAAGCGGCTCGCCCGCCTTACAAGTCATGCAAACAAAAAGAGTCGCAACCATCATCCATCCTAACAACGGGGAAAATGGCCAGAGGGCGCAAGCAACAGGTTCCCCCGCGCATACACCAACCAGTCGTGGAACACCCCGTCCACCCGTGTAACGTCTCGGCGCGGGCAGGTCTCCCGGCTTGCGGATTCAGGGTTGCCCCAACGGTCCCCCCACCTTCCCGATCCTGGTGATCAGTGGCATCGGGCAACCTTTCCGGTCACGGTCGCGGGGGCGGCTGCGCATCAGGGTCGCCCCCTATCGCATTCCCTCTTCGCCTGTCATAAACAGGAACCAGCGCGCTTTCACCTGAGGCATAGCGCCACTAATTGTCAAGCAACGGAATCCACTATGTCGACGCCTGAGGCCCTGAACACAGACGCCCGCCACGCCAGCAAAATGGCCAAGAAAAAAGCGGCGCGTGATAAGATCATGGCGACGAAAGAGGGCGAAAAGGGCCTGATCATCGTCCATACCGGGGCGGGCAAGGGCAAATCTTCCTCCGGCTTCGGCATGATCCTGCGCTGCATCGCGCACCAAATGCCCTGCGCCGTGGTGCAATTTATCAAAGGCGCGTGGGACACGGGTGAGCGGCGGATGATTGAGGCGCATTTTGCGAATTTGTGCCAGTTCCACGCTATGGGCGAAGGTTTTACATGGGAAACCCAAGACCGCGCGCGTGACATCGCTATGGCTGAGAAGGGCTGGGCCAAGGCAAAAGAATTGATCCTTGATCCAACGATTCAGCTGGTCCTGCTGGATGAGATCAACATCGCCCTGCGCTACGATTACCTCGATATTACCGAAGTCACGGCATTCCTGCGCGACGAAAAACCGCCCCTGACCCATGTCGTGCTGACCGGGCGCAATGCCAAAGAAGACCTGATCGAAATCGCCGATCTGGTCACCGAAATGACCCTGATCAAACATCCGTTCCGTTCGGGCATCAAAGCCCAAAAAGGCGTGGAATTCTGACCATGGCGCGGACTGACAGGCAAGATGAGTATTTAGGCAAAGAAGAACCCGATTTAGCATTTTTCCTTTGTCCAAATACTCCCGCCGGAGGCATCAATTGGTGAAGGCCTTGATGATTCAAGGTGCCGGGTCCAACGTCGGCAAATCGCTGTTGGTGGCAGGCCTGTGCCGGGCGGCAAAACTGCGTGGGCTGAACGTCGCCCCGTTCAAGCCGCAAAATATGTCGAACAACGCGGCTGTCACGGCAGATGGCGGCGAAATTGGCCGCGCTCAGGCGTTGCAGGCCCTGGCATCGGGCCGCGCGCCGATCGTCGATATGAACCCGGTCCTGCTGAAACCGGAATCAGAAACCGGTAGCCAAGTCATTGTGCAGGGCAAACGCGTGGCTACCGTTAAAGCACGCGATTATGCAGCGCTTAAACCCGCTCTCATGGCCCCCGTCTTAGACAGCTTTCACCGATTAAAATCACAGGTCGATCTGGTGATTGTTGAAGGAGCCGGCAGCCCGGCAGAGGTAAACCTGCGCCTCGGCGATATTGCCAATATGGGTTTCGCCACGGCCGCCGATGTGCCCGTCATTCTGGTGGGCGACATAGATCGCGGCGGTGTGATCGCCCAAATCGTCGGCACTCAGGCCGTATTAGACCCTAATGATAACGCGATGATTGCGGGCTTTATCATCAACAAATTTCGCGGCGATGTCAGCCTTTTTGACGATGGTTACGCCCTGATCACCCAGCGGACCGGATGGCAGGGTTTCGGCGTTGTGCCGTTTTTCACCCAGGCCTCGCGCCTTCCTGCCGAAGATGCGCTTGATCTGCCAAACACGCGCGGCACAGGTTCCATCAAAATCGCCTGCCTCGCGCTGTCACGCATCGCTAATTTTGATGATTTAGACCCTTTGGCGCAGGAACCCGGTATCAGTCTGACCATGATCAAACCCGGCCAAGCCATTCCCGGCGATACAGATTTGGTCATCATCCCAGGCTCAAAATCTACCCGCAGTGATCTTACGTTCCTGCGCGCCCAAGGGTGGGATATCGACATCGCCGCCCACGCCCGCCGGGGGGGCCGCGTGCTTGGCATTTGTGGCGGCTACCAAATGTTGGGCACATCCGTTCAAGACCCTGACGGCATCGAAGGCCCGGCAGGTACTTCCTCCGGCCTGGGCCTTCTGAATGTCGAAACCCTGATGACGCCCGACAAACACCTGACCCGCGTCACAGCTACCCATGCCTCATCGCAAACCGTGATGGACGGCTATGAGATCCACATAGGCCGCACCACTGGCCCCGATTGCGACCGGCCTTTCGCCCATATCGACGGCACCCCCGAAGGGGCCACTTCCCCCAATGGCCGCGTTACCGGCAGCTACCTGCACGGCATGTTTTCGGGCGATGCGTTCCGTCAAGTATTCCTGAAAAACCTCGGGGCAGCGCCGTCAACTTATGCCTACAGCGCCGATGTCGAAACAGTGCTGGATGCCCTCGCCGCCCACTTGGAACAGCATCTTGACATAGGCGGACTTCTCGCCCTCGCCCGTTAAAACCGCTCTGCCCGCAAGACTTGCTTATCGGTCACGCTGACCACGCCGATATGCCGTTCGACCACGGCAAAAGCCGCGTCAAGAAGTGCGTCCAACCGTTCCGGCTTGATCAGGCAAATCACCACCACCATTCCCGCGCGCCCGACCTGGCCTTCGCGCGTCCATACGCCAGACCGCCCCGATCCGCCCAGCACCGGCAGCACTGTAAAGCCAGTCGCGCTTGCCTTGGTCAATGCGTCGGTCAAACGACGCTTCATCGGGGCCTCGATGATAATCTCTACCCGTTTTGCAATATGTGTCTGCATGGTCAACGTCCCGTTAACGCTGTCGCAATCGCCACCTAAAGCGGAATGCCGACCACAAGATCAAAGGGAAATGTCACCCCCAACGATAGCGTCAGATAGATCGACGGGTTCGCCTCGGGCAACGCCACCCGCATCGCAGCAGGCACCGCGATGAAACTGGCCGATGCGGCCAGCGTCCCTTATTTTTACATTAAACTGGCACTTACACTCATAATTCCAAAGATCAAATCACTGAAAACCCACCAATCGCCGGGTCATATTGTTCCAACCCGCCAGCCCCGGTATCGTTCCACAATCCATGCAGCGTCAGCATGTCATCTTCTACTGCCGTGCGCACAAACGGGGAGGTCATCAAGTTTTCCAAACTTACCACCACCGCCTCTTTTTCCAACGCACGCAGGCGGTCGGCAAGCGGCACATGCGCCACGCGGTCAAATCCGGGGCGCAGAATATCCATCCAACGGCCTACGAATGACGATTTTTCTTCCAACTCCGGTGCCAAGCCTGAACACATATCATGGCAGCCCTTGACGCCACCGCAGTTGGAATGGCCCAGCACCACAATGTGCGCCACGCCCAAATTGGCCACCGCATATTCCACCGCTGCTGATGTGCCATGTGTCTGGCCATCAGCATTGTAGGGCGGCACAAGATTGGCCACGTTTCGATGAATGAAAAACTCGCCCTCATCCGCCCCAAAAATAGATGTCACATGCACCCGGCTATCACAGCACGATATCACCATCGCGCGCGGGTGCTGGCCACTTTCGGCCAACCGCTTGTACCAAGCCTTGTTGTCTTGGTACGCCGTGGCACGCCACCCCTGAAAACGCTGCACAAGATAGGCTGGCAGTGGCTTGGCATGATGCATCGCGTGCGCTCCCCTTTAGGTCCGCGCCCTAACTAGGCGGCAATTACCGAAAATTCGAGAGGTTTCTTTTGGGCACGGAAACCTTTTCTTCAGCACGCCCGTGCAAAGTTGTCCTTGGGTGTGAAATGACGAAGTGGGTGAAGAAATGACCAATGTAGCAGCGTTGCCGCTGGTAGAACGGGTACGCCAGGATGCGGAACCGATCGCCACGATCTATCGCAATCTGGGAACGTCCGCCGCCGAACAGGTGGTAACAAGGGCGCTTGCCGAACTTGGCCTTGCTATGGGCGGCTTGGCCCAGCAGGTGCGACTGCACGATCTGGCCGATGTATCGCGCCAGTTGCGCAAGGTGCAACGCATGGCCGAACAAATCGGCATGGTCAGCCTTGGTGCTGTGGCGGGTGATGCGCGTACCTGCTTTGACCGCAGCGATGTCACCGCGTTTTCTGCCGTTTGGGCACGGCTGATTAGGGTGGCCGAACGGTCGCTGACCACAGACCGCGATCTGCGCGATCAATCGGTTTGACGCTCAAGTGTCATGCAAGGCTTGCGGGCAGCGATGGTTGCGTTACGCTTCAGGGCGTAAATCGGCACGGGGCGTAAACCCCGGCCCCGCATCCCGGACGCAGCATGACCCCAACTTTCGCCGATCCCGCCAGCCCGTCGCGTGCTTTGCATGTGGTGTCAGCCGATAACCTGCAAAATTGGCTGGCACAACAGCCAACCCATTGGCAAAAATGGCTTTCCGGGCAATCCTTTGACGCAAGCTTAGGCGAAACCCGGCTTTTGCCCGGTTCTGATGGTTCAATCAAAGCCGCCGTTACCGGCTTTGGTACCGCTAAATCGCGGCTACGCACCCGCTTTGCACTTGCACGTGCATTCCAATTCCTGCCAGCGGGAAACTGGCACCTTGAGGGACCTTTAACCCAAGCCCAGTGCGATGAAGCAGCCCTTGCCGGACTTTTGTCCGCCTACCGCTTTGATCGCTACCGCCCCACCAAAACCGCTACCCCCCAAGCCCTGTTAAAGGCCCCCGAAGGCTGTGACGCCACACGCCTTATCGCCATGGCTACGGGTGAGTTCCTAACCCGCGATCTGATCAACACCCCTTCCTACGACATGGGGCCAGCCGAGCTTGAAGCCGCC
>JACMNW010000368.1 GCA_014378345.1 Pseudorhodobacter sp.
CGAGGCAACAAATGGCGTGATCCACGTCGTCGATTCGGTGCTCTTGCCACCGATGTGATCTGTAATCTTCAGTGACAAAGAAAAGCCCGCCTCGGTTGAGGTGGGCTTTTTTTATATCGTCCCGCGCAGGCCAAGAATTTTCAGAAAATTCTTCCCAAAATTCTGCAGAATTTTCCACCCCACCATCATGGCATCCGAGTTGCCTCAAGAACAGTTTCGGCCGGGAACCGCATCTTTGCATGGCCAAACATGCGGTGAATGGTACGAAGACTGTTGGCTTCCAAATCTAATACCGGACCTTCGCGCGATGTTGCGGTCCCAGCATGGGATTTCACCGCAAAAAAGGTTAGCGCTGCCGGGATGTATACCCTGTCGATACCGCACAAATCAAAACCCTTGCCAGTCATCACCGCCGCCAGTCATCACCGCTGGATGGGCGATCAGTTCCTTATAGCGCAGCTTTGCGATGCCAGCACCTGCCCCCTGCATCACCCCGCCGCATGGCCGCATCAAACATGAACAGCGGCTCTGACAGGCACCAAACCCCAATTGCCTTGTTGAACACATGATGCAGCAACGTCGATCCGCAATGCCCGATGTTGAACAGATGCACCAATCGTGCAGGTAACTTGATCTGCAGGACGAGATCAATGAAACCGGCAAACGGCAGGCACAAGATGCGGCGTGCAGTGGCATATTGCAAATGATAGCTGAATGGCGCGGCGCTTAAGTCTTGCGCAGCCCCAATATCCAGGAACAACGCTTAAGCACGTTTGAAATCAAACGAAAATAGCGTTTACTCCGCGTCGGGTACCGCACAGCTATCAGGCACGTCTACCGCCGCACCCGGATCAAACGCCTTTGCCGGATCGAACTCGATCAAATCAAAAGGGCGCCGGTCTATGATGCCATACGCGATTGCCAATGCCAGCCCCAGCGATGAAACCCTAAAAACTGCGGCCTGATATCTGACCGCGTTCGCGAAAAACCTTTATGCTTTTGGCGCCTCAGTCGGCTTTAAATGCCAAAGGTTTGGTCGTGGTTTGGCACCGATATACATCCGCAAAGATGTAGAATCTACTCTTTCGACACTCCAACAGGCCTGACCACTGCCCCAGTTTTCACACCACTTTCCGTCTCTCACATACCACTTCGCATAATACTTCCGCTTGCCGAAAATGCCTCGGATGGCGCCCTTTTTCGCGTCGTCCACGTCAGACACGCTATAGTTTTGGGCCCAGGGCGTGCCACGATCAGATTTGCTAAAAACGGTCATTCCGGGAATAGCGTCCAATAGTTCTGCGTCAGTCAGAAACGTTTGTGCGCGGGCCACCGGGGCAGCCAGAAAAACAAGCGCCACTGCCAATCCCGCAATCCACCTGCGGGTCGCTTGGTCAAATAAATTTATGGGATTGGAAATTTTTAGCATGGTTTTCTCCCAAAAAGACTTGGAACACTCACAACAAAGAAACTGCATCAAATTTTGGCGGAATAATCATAAGATGTCCACAAAATTGCAAGACGATCCCTTGGCCGAACTCTCCTTAAAAAACCGTCGGCAATGTGGCCACGCGCCTTTAATCATCGGCAATCCAAGGTTTTCCTGCCGCAAAGGGGGGCCCGCAGCCCCCCTTCCCGTTAATGCACCACCGCATCTTGCGGCCTGGCCCTACGGCTGGCACTCACCCTGTCGCCAATAATCAAGCCGTCCGCCCCGGCCGATATAACCACCGTCGCCCCGTCCATCACATCGCCCGACAGGATCATTTCTGCCAACGGGTCTTGCAAATGCCGCTGGATCACCCGTTTCAGGGGCCGCGCACCAAACACCGGGTCGTAGCCTTCCTCTGCAAGCCAAGCCCGCGCATCGCCGTCCAATTCCAGCACAATCTTGCGCCCCGCCAACCGCGCCTCAAGCCTGCGCAGCTGAATATCAACAATCGCGCCCATATCGCTGCGGCCAAGCCTGTCAAAGATGATCTGATCATCCAGCCGGTTCAGGAATTCCGGCCGGAAATGCCCGCGCACGGCCTCCATCACCTCAGCCCGCGCTTTTGCGGGGTCGGCCCCTTCGGGCAGTTGGCTTAGCGCATACGACCCAAGGTTGCTGGTCAGCACGATCAAGGTCTGCTTGAAATCCACCGTGCGGCCCTGCCCATCGGTCAGAATGCCATCATCCAGCACCTGCAACAGCACGTTAAACACATCCGGATGCGCCTTTTCCACCTCGTCAAACAGCACCACCTGATAAGGGCGGCGGCGCACGGCTTCGGTCAAAACCCCGCCCTCATCATAGCCGACATAGCCGGGGGGTGCCCCGATCAGCCGGGCAACCGAATGCTTTTCCATGAACTCCGACATGTCGATGCGCACCATGGCCGCATCATCATCAAACAGATATTCCGCCACCGCCTTGGTCAGTTCGGTCTTGCCCACGCCAGTTGGCCCAAGGAAAAGAAAGCTGCCCAAAGGCCGCCCCTCATCATTCAGCCCCGCCCGCGCGCGGCGCACCGCATTGGCCACGGCGGTCAAGGCAGGTCGCTGGCCAATCACCCGTTTGCCAAGCTCGTCCTCCATGCGAAGCAGCTTCTCACGCTCCCCTTCCAGCATCCGCGA
>JACMNW010000369.1 GCA_014378345.1 Pseudorhodobacter sp.
AACGTAACCTTTGCGCGCAGCGCCAAGCCGGGGCAGGATTTTTTCCCGCTGACCGTGCATTATCAGGAAAAATATTATGCCGCAGGTAAAGTGCCCGGCGGTTTCTTCAAGCGGGAAGCACGCCCTTCGGAAAAGGAAACGCTGACCTCGCGGTTGATCGACCGCCCTTGCCGCCCGCTGTTCGTTGAAGGCTTCCGCAACGAAGTGCTGGTGATGGCAACTGTTCTTAGCCACGATCTGGTAAACGAGCCTGATATTCTGGCCATGATCGCGGTATCCGCCGCGTTGACGATTTCCGGCGTGCCGTTCATGGGCCCGATCGGTGCGGCCCGCGTTGGTTTCTCCGGCGGCGAATACAAGCTGAACCCAGCCGTTGACGATATGCAAAAGCTGCGTTCCAACCCCGATCAGCGGCTTGATCTGGTGATCGCCGGCACCAAAGACGCCGTGATGATGGTGGAATCCGAGGCCTATGAGCTGACCGAAGCTGAAATGCTCGGCGCGGTGAAATTTGGCCATGCCGCCATGCAGCCGGTGATCGACATGATCATGGATTTCGCCGAAGACTGCGCCAAAGAGCCGTTCGCTTTCACCTCGCCAGATTATTCCGCGCTTTCCGCGTCGGTTAAAAAGGCAGGCGAGACGCAGATGCGCGCGGCCTTTGCCATTCGTGACAAGCAAGATCGCACTAACGCCATTGATGCGGCCTCGGCTGCCATCAAAGCGGCGCTGTCGCCCGAAGAATTGGCCGATGGCAACCTTGGTTCTGCTATCAAAAAGCTCGAATCCTCGATCCTGCGTGGTGACATCATCAACGGTGGCGCGCGTATCGACGGGCGCGATAACAAGACCGTCCGCGCCATCAACGGCGAAACCGGCATTCTGCCGCGCACCCATGGCTCTGCCCTGTTCACCCGTGGTGAGACGCAGGCTTTGGTTGTCACCACGCTAGGCACTGGCGAAGATGAACAGATCATCGACGCGCTGCATGGCAATTCACGCTCTAACTTCCTGCTGCATTATAACTTCCCTCCCTATTCGGTGGGCGAAGTTGGCCGTGTAGGAAGCCCGGGCCGCCGCGAGATTGGCCATGGCAAACTGGCATGGCGCGCGTTGCAGGCAGTTCTGCCCGCAGCAACCGACTTCCCCTACACAATCCGGGTTGTCAGTGAGATCACAGAATCCAACGGCTCGTCTTCCATGGCTTCGGTCTGCGGTGGATCACTTTCGATGATGGACGCGGGCGTTCCGCTGAAATCGCCCGTCGCTGGTGTGGCCATGGGTCTGATCCTGGAGGACGACGGCCGTTTTGCCGTTCTGACCGATATCCTTGGTGATGAAGATCACTTGGGCGATATGGACTTCAAGGTTGCAGGCACCGCCAACGGCATCACCACGATGCAGATGGATATCAAGATTGCGGGCATCACGCCTGAAATCATGGAACAGGCACTTGCCCAGGCCCGTGATGGCCGTTTGCACATCCTTGAGGAAATGAACAAGGCGCTGTCGGCCCCACAAGGCTTCAGCGAATACGCGCCAAAGATTGAAACCCTGCAGATCCCGACCGACAAAATCCGCGAAGTGATCGGGTCCGGCGGCAAGGTCATTCGCGAAATCGTTGAGGTTTCCGGTGCCAAGGTTGATATCAACGACGAAGGCGTCATCAAGATCGCCTCGAACAATGCCGAGAATATCAAGAAGGCGTATGACATGATCTGGTCGATCGTGGCAGAGCCGGAAGAAGGCAAGGTCTACACCGGCCGCGTGGTAAAACTGGTTGATTTTGGTGCTTTCGTGAACTTCTTTGGAAAGCGCGATGGTCTTGTGCATGTCAGCCAAATCGCCAACAAGCGCCTGACCCACCCGAACGAGCATCTGAAAGAAGGTCAGGAAGTGAAGGTCAAACTTCTGGGCTTTGATGATCGTGGCAAGGTGCGCCTTGGCATGAAGATGGTCGATCAGGAAACCGGTGCCGAAATTGCAGAAACTGCAGCAGAAGCGTAAGCCTTACAACACAGTGTGATGATGGATGGGCCCTGGTGGAAACGCCGGGGCCTTTTCGATTGCAAGTTGCAACGCCCTTGGCAATTCTGCGGCCATCAGCGCACTCGTTGTGCTTTGCCCAAAAATCACAGCCATGCTCCGGCCGGTATTCCCTTGCAACTTTGCATTCAGCATGAACGATACCGCCTTCATGTTACCGTCGTGTCCGGCTTTCTAGGCGCGGGAATAACCACGCTTTTGCACCATGTCCTGAACAATCGTAATGACAGGCGTTTGGCTTTCATTGTCAATGACATGTCCGAAGTGAACTTCGACGCCGATCTTATCCGCGACGGCACAGGCCTGTCGCGCAGCAACAAAACGCTGGTTGAAATGACCAATGGCTGCACCCTGCGCGATGATTTGCTGATCGAGGTGAAACGTTTGGCCGCCGAGGGCCGGTTTGACTATCTGACGATTGGCTGGACTATGGCCGCAGGGTCAGGCCGCGTCATGGCAGACCTCATTTCCGGCAAAAAAGCCTACATCAAAACAGACAATCTCGGCTACGCCCGCTTTCAGTAACCCACCCAAATTTCATTTTGGTACAAATATCCCACGGGGGTGCGGGGGTGTGAAACCCCCGCTTGCCAGCAACAAACCCCTATTTAGGCGCTTTCGCAAACCGCAGATACGGCAGCTTGATATCCAGCGGCCCAAACCGCGCCTCTGCCGCCTCGTTGTTCAACGACAGCGCCACAATCACATCCTGCCCCGGCAGCCAGTTCGCTGGCGTCGCAATGGGTACCCCGTCAGTGGCCCGCACCGCATCCAGAGCCCGCAAAATCTCGGCGAAATTACGACCCACCGTCATCGGATAGCTCATCGTCAGCTTCACCTTTTTGTCCGGCCCAACAATAAACACCGTCCGCACCGTTTGCGAATGCGCAGGCGTGCGGCCTTCCGTTGGCAGATAATAATCTGCCGCC
>JACMNW010000370.1 GCA_014378345.1 Pseudorhodobacter sp.
CACCGGGGGCGCGTCTGGCCTTGGGCTTGCTGCGGTGCGCAGGTTTGCAGAACTGGGTATGCGGGTTTGCATGGTGGATGTAGCCGGTGAAAAACTAGATCTGGCGGCAGCCGCAGTGCAAGGGCAGGGCATGGATGTGCTGGCCTTCGCCTGTGATGTCGCAAACCGGGCCGAACTGCAAAACCTCGCCAGCACGGTCACCCAAACTCTTGGCCCGGTCAGCGTCCTGATGAACAACGCAGGCATCCAGCCCGGCAGCACCATCTTTGATGACGCCGGAAACTGGGACCGTATTCTTGCCGTCAACATGGGTGGTATCATCGCGGGCAGCCAAATCTTCGCCCCCGCGATGATCGCATCGGGCAATCCGGGGCTGATCATCAACACAGGCTCCAAACAGGGCATCACCACACCGCCCGGCGATCCGGCCTATAACATCGCCAAAGCTGGCGTGAAGGTATTCACCGAGGCGCTGCAACACCACTTGCGCAACCTGTCCGGTTGCAAGGTCGAAGCGCGGCTGTTCATTCCGGGCTTTGTATTCACCCCGCTGACCGCCAATGGCCGAATAGAAAAGCCAGCTGGGGCATGGACGCCGGACCAGACAGTTGACTATCTGTTCAACGCGCTGGGCCGGGACGAATTTTATATCCTTTGCCCGGACAACGACGTTGACCGCGCATTGGATGCCAAGCGGGTGATGTGGGCGGCAGGTGACATCGCAGAAAACCGCCCCCCGCTGTCGCGCTGGCATGCCGATTACGGCGATGCGTTCAACGATTGGCTGAAGCTTTGACCCAATAGAAAAGGGCGCCCGGAAAACCGGACGCCCCTGCTTTAAATCAACACATCACTTCTGGATGCAGGTATCGACGGTATCCTTGGTGCATTCATCCAGCCCGGTGAAAATCGGGTCAGCAACGGCCTCGCCCTTGATCAGAGCAATCATTGTGCCGGGGGCAAGATAGCCCATCTCGAACGGGCGCTGGCCAACAAGGGCTGTCACCAGACCTTCGCGGGCAAGGTCAACTTCCGCACCGATTGTATCGGCAGCACCGATCACGAAGTCATTGCTTGCAATTCTGTCTGCCATCGGCGTGAACAAATCACGGTAGGGCTGTGGTGCGCCAAACAGTGGCCAGCCGCCCATGATACCGAATGCATCCAGATCAGGGTTTGCCGCCAGAATGTCGGTCATCGCCTGCACACCCTTGGCACCGTCATCATTGGTGAATACAGGGCAGCCCGCAACTTCGGTCCAGCCGCCTTCGCCAGCCAGTGCGGCCAGCCCCGGTGTGCCTGATAGTGCATCGCGCATGCCTTGGGCGCGGCGCAGAATATTGTCAGCACCTGGGTTGCCTTCGATGGTGCAGATCGTACCGCCGTCTGGTTTGGCCGCCTTGATATACTCGCCGATTTTCTGGCCCATCAGGGTGTTATCGGTGCCCAGATAGGTTTTGCGCAGGCCCGCATCTTCTGCTGCAAGATCGGCGTCCAGCGTCATGATCGGAATTGTCGGCGCGGCTGTTTTCAGCGTCTGCGCAATCAGCTTGGCGTTCGACGGCGAAATAGCCATTGCAACGGTTGTTGGCTTGCCCAGCATGTCTTGCACAATCTGTGCTTCGCCAGCCTCGTCCGATGTTGACGCGGGGCCGGTGTAGAAACACTCATATTCGCTGTCCGCGTTTTCCGAGTTCCACTTTTGGCAGCCTTGGTTGATTGCCTCGAAGAACGGGTTATCAAGGCCCTTCACCACGATCACCAACTGCTTTTTGTCCTGCGCAAGACCCATGCCCGCGCTGATCGCCATCACGGCAGCGGCCGTTGCCATCAGTAATGATTTCTTCATTCGTAGTCCTCCCAAAAAAGCCGTCATCAAATTTAACGGCAAGATATTGACGCCAAGTCGATTTTTGCCGGGGGTCTTATGCGCCCCATTTTGACAAACTTTTCGGGCTGACCAGCCCTGTCCGCAATCATCTGCACAAGGCAACCGCACCACCAGAACGCAAGCGATAACACAGCCCATGCAAACCGATTCTGGAGTAAAATTACCAGAAACCAGATTTAATGACAGCGCTATTATCCCAAAGATTTCATTGACTTTGGCAATCCAGCCAATACTGTTTGGGGGCAACGTCCGGACGAACAGCAGGCGCTATAATTGGTGCCGCAATCCAAAGGCAGGGGCTTTTCATTGGCACCGACCTGAAAAAATCAGGCAGGCGCTGTTGTTCGGCAAGGGGGGCTGGATAGAAATTGGCTATTCTTGAACTTCGACACATTTCCAAGCACTTCGGCGCAATCGAAGCGGTGAAAGACGTGTCGTTTTCGCTGAACGCGGGCGAAGTGATTGGCCTGATGGGCGACAACGGGGCTGGCAAATCCACCCTCGTCAAGATGATCGCCGGCAATTTCCGGCCCAGTTCCGGGCAACTGCTCATGGATGGCCAGGAAATCGTGATGCACCGCCCGGTTGAGGCGCGCCAGCATGGCATCGAAATCGTGCATCAGGATCTGGCGCTGTGCGATAACCTGACAGCCGCCGCAAACGTCTTTTTGGGCCGCGAATTGCGGCTTGGCTTTGGCCCGATCAAAATCCTCGATTACGCCACGATGTACCGCCGCGCGGGCGAGATTTTTGCCGAACTGAAATCCGAAACCCGCCCCCGCGACCTAGTGAAAAAGATGTCCGGCGGCCAACGTCAGGCCGTGGCCATCGCCCGCACCCGCCTCAGCAACGCCAAGATTGTGTTGATGGATGAACCCACCGCCGCCATTTCCGTGCGTCAGGTGGCAGAGGTGCTTAATCTGATCCGCCGCTTGCGTGATCAGGGCATTACCGTCGTGCTGATCAGCCACCGGATGCCCGATGTGTTCACCGTGGCCGACCGTGTCATCGTCATGC
>JACMNW010000371.1 GCA_014378345.1 Pseudorhodobacter sp.
AATCGACTTCGTGCCAGTCGCGCCGGGCCTACGTGCGGTGGCCGCCGCCTGACGATATCGGGCAACAGTTCAAAGCGCCAGGCTATCCCGATGGGGAGAAAAGCGGATTCCTTCACAGCCAGCCTGGTGCCCCATTTTATGAGGGTTGACGCCTGAAGGAGGAACTATGAAATGGAAGTTGCTTGGACTTAGAACCGAGTTGAGCATTGCTGACGCCGCTGAATTTGTGACATGTGGAAATGGTTCAGAGGAACTTCTGGCGTTAATACTCGACTCAGTAGAATGTGGTGATCTGCGTGCGGATGTGAAGAGATATCACAGCTATTGGCCTGCCGAGACTGAAATTAATCCACGTCAAACGATGATTACACGCGCTGATCTTGATTCATGGTTGGATGCCAAAGGCTTGTCAGTCGTACCTTCGTTGCAGACCGCGCCAACGACGCCAGCGCCAGCAAGCGAGCCTGTGACGCCCGCCGCCGAAGCTCCGTTAGGGGGCGTGACCACGGCGCAGATTGTCGAAGCGTTCGATGGCCTGGTTACTTTCAACTTAGGTAAGGCGATGACAGACGGGGCTGCATGGACTGTCGACGCAAGGATTGCAAGAGGCACCAAAGGGGGTAGGCACAAATCAATTTGGAATCCGGTGGTAATGGCGACCGCGCTACACGCCCGAAATAATGCGCCCATGCCGAAGCTGAACCAAGCATTCTACACCTACAATTTCTTGGCCGACTGGCGCGAAGAATGGAACAGGCTTTCGACAATGTAGAAAGTGTAAATGCCGGGGTGTAATGCCGGACAAATACCGGACAACGGCCCGCAAACCCGCATGAACACTCGTTTCAAATGCCGGGGCATTTAGTCGGGCGACCCCGGTAATTTTTACTGAATCATCTTCAACACGCAGAGATGCGACAAGGTGACTCAAAATGCAAACCGCCACAATCCAACAGCTACAGCAAGCCGTTAAAACCGCGACCGCTGCCAAGCAGTTGCAAAATTTCCCGCCGATTGACAAAGAGAACCGCAGCCATGTAGATACGTCATGCGCTGCCTTCCACCTGTGCCGCAAGGCGCAGACGCTGCGCGCCTGGGCCTGCCTTGAAAATGGTCCGCTGCGCCCGATTCGCGTCAATGGTCGCCTTGCCTGGGCAGTGGCAGACATTCGCCGCTTACTGAACGGGGGCATCTAATGAAAAAAGGCCAACTCCCACTGATAGCAGAATTGGCCCTTGGTGACACCGAGGATTTTACAGCACAACCCGGCCGCAAATTCACCGGCACCGACAACCCGCGACACCTGCGCGTGATTCACTCACTGATGATCCGCCCAAGAAAACGCGAGGAAATCAACAGCATTGCAGGCGCAGCAAACGGACCTGATCTGATGCCGGACCTTCGCCGCCGTGGACTGCGCGCCAATTGTCAGAAAACACCCGGTATCGACCGCGACGGCTACCCGGTCAAGTTCGGTATTTATGAGCTCGACGACGGCGACAAGCGCGCCATCCATGCTTGGCAACGCAAGCGCGATGCAAAGGCCAAGCAATGAGCCGCGCCGCTACGGACCTGTGCGGCATCATGGCGCCCCCCACTGGCCGCACTGCTGTGCGTGGTAGTCCTGAAGGGCATGTGACGCACGTCCAATTTCTACGCATCAAGAAGCTAACCGGCAAGGCCATTATCGAGGTGGCCGCCCGACACAACTGCCGCGAAATACTGGCCGAACTTGGAGCCGCGCCAGGTAGCCGCATTGACCCGGCCCGAGTCGGCTTAAATCGCGTCTTGCGTGGAGGCGAAACAGCCGCAGCCGTGGCAAGTCAGGCGCAAACGTTGATGGACACCGCCGAGGTGAGGCCGCTTAAAAGAACCGCTGTGCTGGCGCTGGAAATCATTTTCAGTCTGGCGCCGCAGTCGTCCATCGACCATGACATTTTTTTTAATGAGTCGGTCAGATGGGCAGAGCAATACTTTGCCGTGCCGGTTATCAGCGCCATCGTTCACAACGACGAAGCCGCGCCACATTGCCATGTCCTGCTGCTGCCTCTGGTAGATGGCCGGATGATTGGCAGTGACTTGATGGGAGGCCGCGCCAAGCTGCAAGCCCTGCAAGCCGATTTTCATACGCAGGTAGGGCAGCGGCACGGATTGACCCGGCAAGCGGCACAGAAGCGCCTCAGCGCCGCAACGCGGAAGGAGGCGATTGATTCCGCGTTTGATGTGCTGGAAGCGAACGGCGGGCTTTCTGCTGCCGTGCTGCTGGCGCTGCTGGTTCC
>JACMNW010000372.1 GCA_014378345.1 Pseudorhodobacter sp.
AAAAACAAACCAACACCGGGGGTGCCACCGCCACAGATTTGGAAGAATTGGGCGAGTTGGTGCGAAAAAGGGTTTTCGATCAGACCGGAATAACGTTAGAGTGGGAAATACTACGGGTGGGCGACGCGTCCACCACAAAAACAATATAACGGGTCGCCAAAGACCCGAAAAGGCAGTGATGGCGGGCATGTCAGGCAAGACAAGCCCCCGTGTAGCAGTGTTAATGGGTGGATTTTCCGCAGAGCGGGAGGTTTCGCTTGTTTCTGGCCGCGAATGCGCGGCGGCTTTGCGGGTGGCGGGGTACGAAGTGATTGAGGTCGATTGCGGCCTCGACATTGCTATGCGCTTGGTCGAGATTTCTCCGGATGTTGTGTTTAACGCCCTGCATGGCCGTTGGGGCGAGGATGGCTGCGTGCAGGGGATGCTGGAATGGCTGCGCATTCCTTACACCCATTCGGGCGTGCTGGCGTCGGCGCTGGCGATGGATAAGGCGCGGGCGAAAGAGGCATATATTTCAGTGGGTTTGCCCGTGGTGGCTTCGGTGTTGGCGGGACGGGATGCTGTAAGTGCCGGTCATGTGATGCCGCCGCCCTATGTGGTGAAGCCAAACAATGAAGGGTCGTCCTTCGGCGTATATATCGTGCGCGAAGGTGCCAATGCTCCGCGTTTGGCAGAAACCATGCCAGAGGTGGTGATGGTCGAAGCCTACGCGCCAGGGCGGGAATTGACGGTTACGGTGATGGGCGACCGCGCGCTGTGTGTAACGGATATTATCACCTCTGGCTGGTATGATTATGACGCGAAATACAGCGTCGGGGGATCAAAGCACCTGTTGCCAGCGGATATTCCGGTTGAGATTTCAGAGGCTTGTCTTGATTTCGCGCTGCGCGCGCACCGGGTGTTGGGATGCCGCGGCGTTAGCCGCACCGATTTTCGCTGGGACGCCACGGGCGGATTGGCGGGGTTGGTGTTGCTGGAGACGAACACCCAGCCCGGCATGACGCCGACATCGCTGTCACCGGAACAGGCGGGGTATTGCGGCATCACTTTCCCGCAGCTGTGCGACTGGATGATAAAGGACGCGTCATGCAATCGGTAAGGGTGCGAACAAAGGTTGACCCGGCACCCAGCCGTTGGGCCTACCGGATGCACCGGTTGTGGATGACGCCGTATTTCAGGGCGTTTATTCGTAAGGGCTTGCCGACGTTCGTGATCGTGGTGTCATTGGGCACGTATTTTTCCAATGACGCGCGACAGTCGGCGGTTGTGAACGGGCTGGTGGGCTTGCGCACGCAATTTGAGGCGCGGCCAGAGTTTCGGGTTGGGTTGATATCGGTGGATGGTGCGTCGATTGATTTGGCGGAGGCTATTCGAGGCAAGATTGGCCTGAAATTGCCGTTGTCATCGTTTGATATTGATCTGGATGCAGCACGGGCGCGCGTGGAAAGCTTGGATGCGGTGGCGTCGGCGGTTGTGCGGGTGCGGGCCGGCGGGATTTTACATGTGGAAATTACTGAACGGGTGCCGGTAATTGTCTGGCGCAAGGGCGACGGGCTGGAACTACTGGACGCAACCGGGCACCGGGTGGCGGGGTTGGCTGAGCGCAGTGACAGGCCGGATTTGCCGTTGATCGCAGGGGACGGCGCCGAGCAAGCTGCAGACGAGGCGCTGGCGATTTATGCCGCGTCGGCACCCATATTGACGCGGGTGCGCGGGTTGGTGCGGATGGGCGAGAGGCGCTGGGATATTTTGCTGGACCGGGATCAGCGGATTTTACTGCCTGCTGAAAACCCCGTGCAGGCGGTTGAGCGGTTGATAGCACTGGACGAGGTGCAGGATTTGATGGCGCGGGATATTTTGACAGTGGATTTGCGCAACGCGCATCGTCCGGTGCTGCGGCTTTCGCCTTTTGCGCTGGAAATGTTGCGGCAAGGGCGGGGTGTGGCACCTTTGGAGACGAAGTTATGACCGATTTTTACCAAACCCAGCGCGCGATGCGCCATATGCGGCGCGCGGCAATGCAAAGGGGCGTGATTGCAGTTTTGGATGTGGGGTCATCGAAAATTGCCTGTCTGATTTTGAAGTTTGACGGCCCGGAAAAGCTGCGCGACGGCGACGGCGTGGGCTCGATGGCGGGACAGTCGTCTTTCAAAGTGATTGGGGCTGCAACCACACGGTCGCGCGGGGTGCGGTTTGGCGAAATTGCCGTAATGAACGAGACAGAACGCGCGGTGCGCACCGCCGTTCAAGCGGCGCAGAAGATGGCGAATGTGCGGGTTGACCATGCTATTGCCTGTTTTTCGGGGGCAGAGCCGCGCAGTTACGGGCTCGCTGGGGAATGGGATCTGCAAGATTCGGTGGTATCTGAACAGGACGTTGCCCGCGTGCTGGCAGCGTGCGATGTGCCAGATATCGGGCCGGGGCGCGAGGTTGTGCACGCGCAGCCGGTGAATTTTGCATTGGATCATCGCACGGGCCTGGGTGATCCGCGCGGGCAGATCGGCAACCGGTTGGCCTGCGACATGCATTTGCTGACGGTGGATGCGGCTGTAGTGCAGAACCTTTTGTACTGCATCAAGCGCTGTGATCTGGAATTGGCCGGAATTGCGTCATCTGCCTATGTGTCGGGTATCTCCAGCCTTGTGGAGGATGAACAGGAACTGGGGGCCGCCTGTATTGATATGGGTGGCGGGGCGACCGGGGTTTCGATCTTTATCAAGAAACACATGATCTACGCCGATGCGGTGCGCATGGGCGGTGATCATGTGACGGCGGATATTTCCAAAGGGCTGCAAGTGCCGTTGACGACCGCCGAGCGGATTAAAACGCGGTTCGGCGGGGTGCATGCTACGGGCATGGACGACCGCGAGATGATTGATATTGGCGGCGATAGCGGTGATTGGGAAAAAGACCGCCGTCAAGTCAGCCGGACAGAATTGATCGGCATCATGCGGCCAAGGGTCGAAGAAATACTGGAAGAAACCCGCGCGCGGCTGGATGCGGCGGGGTTTGAGCATTTGCCAAGCCAGCAGATCGTGCTGACAGGCGGCGGCAGCCAGATCCCCGGTCTTGATGGTTTGGCCACACGGATACTTGGCCAACGCGTGCGGTTGGGGCGGCCATTGCGCGTGCAGGGCCTGCCGCAGGCGGCCACTGGGGCGGCGTTTGCATCGGCTGTTGGGCTGTGTTTGTTTGCCGCCCACCCGCAAGACGAATGGTGGGATTTCGATATTCCAGCCGAACGTTACCCAGCGCGTTCGATGAAACGGGCGGTGAAATGGTTTAAGGACAACTGGTAAACCACCATATCCTGCGCCCCCGGCAATATACCGCTGAAATTTGCGATGGTTTCCCCATATTTTGTGGGGAAGACGTGTTTTTTTCGTGACCTGTCGTCATATTGTGGATAGAATTGTGGGTAATTTAAGCCTCCGCACCGGGGACAGGTGATTCCGGGGGTCGCTTGACTGCAATAACAGCAAACCAAAAAAATTAGGCGGATTGGCAATGACCCTTAACCTTATCATGAGTACCGAGCGCGACGAATTGAAGCCGCGGATCACTGTTTTTGGCGTCGGCGGCGCTGGGGGGAATGCGGTCAACAACATGATCGACAAGAACCTTGAAGGGGTTGAGTTTGTTGTCGCCAACACCGATGCGCAGGCTTTGCATCAAAGCCGGGCACCCTCAAAAATTCAGATGGGTCTGAAGGTAACCGAAGGTCTGGGTGCTGGTGCGCGGCCAACTGTCGGGGCGGCTGCGGCGGTTGAGACGATTGAAGAAATTGTTGAACATCTGGCGGGGGCACATATGTGCTTTATCACGGCGGGTATGGGTGGGGGCACCGGTACCGGGGCGGCGCCAATCATCGCGCAAGCAGCGCGCGAACTGGGCGTGCTGACCGTGGGTGTGGTGACCAAGCCGTTCCAGTTTGAGGGCAACAAACGGATGCGCCAGGCTGATGAGGGCATCGAGGCGCTGCAAAAGGTTGTGGATACGCTGATCATCATTCCGAACCAGAACCTGTTCCGTCTGGCCAATGAAAAGACCACGTTTACCGAAGCGTTCGCGCTGGCGGATGATGTGCTTTATCAAGGCGTCAAGGGTGTAACCGATCTGATGGTGCGGCCCGGCCTGATCAACCTCGATTTCGCCGATGTCCGCGCCG
>JACMNW010000373.1 GCA_014378345.1 Pseudorhodobacter sp.
ATTTTGCCGAAACTGGTCATGTCAAACAGCCCGACGCCTGTCCGCACCGCCATGTGTTCAGCGCGTTGATTATCAAACCAGTTCTGCCGACCCCACGAATACTGATAGTCCCGCGCCTGCCCCGGATTTGCGAACCAATTTGCGCGCTCCCACCCCGCAGCCTCGCCAAACACCGCGCCCCGTGCTTCCAGATGCGCATGAAGCGGCGAACGTCGAACCCCGCGCGCTGTGGCAAACTGGCGATAGGGATAGTGGTCGGCGTACAGCAGGCCAAGCGTTTCTGACACGCGTTCCTTCAAGTATTTGCGGTTTCGCTGGAACGGCTGCGCGCGCCGGATATCCACTTCCCACAGATCAAAGGGCGCCTCGCCTTCGGTTATCCAATGCGCCAGCGCCATGCCAGCCCCGCCAGACCCGGCAATACCAACCGAGTTATAGCCCGCCGCCACCCAATAGCCGCCCAGTTCCGGCGCTTCGCCCAGATAGTAGCGATCATCGGGGGTAAAACTTTCCGGCCCGTTGAAAAATGTATGGATGCCAGCGGTTTGGAACAACGGCAAGCGGTTCATCGCGTGTTCTAAGATCGGTTGGAAATGATCCCAGTCTTCCGGCAGCGTGTCAAAACAGAAATCCTCACGGATGCCGTTCATGCCCCAAGGCTTGGCTTTCGGCTCAAACGCGCCAACCATCATCTTGCCCGCGTCCGATTTGTAATAGGCGCATTCGTGGGGCACCCGCAGCACCGGCAAATGGCCAAGGCCGGCAATCGGTTCGGTGATCAGATAGAAATGTTCGCACGCGTGCAGCGGTAGTGTCACACCCGACGCCCCCGCCAATTCCCGCCCCCACATGCCACCGCAGTTGATCACCACATCGGCCGCTATATGCCCCGGCTCGCCGCCCACCTCGTAATCCACCCCGGTAACCCGGCCACCCGCTTTGGTCACACCCACAACCTTGGTATGCTCGAATATCTGCGCGCCGCGCATCCGCGCACCTTTGGCCAGCGCCATCGCAATATTGGCCGGGTCGCACTGCCCGTCCAGTGGCAGATGCACGGCCCCCACCACATCGCCGATCTCCAGATGCGGATACATCGCCTTGGCTTCTAGGGCAGAGATTTCCTGCACATCCACATCAAATATCCGCGCCACCGTCGCCTGCCTAAGCAATTCCTCATGCCGCGCCGCAGTCAGGGCCACCGATATGCTGCCAACCTGCCGCATCCCCGTCTCGATGCCCGTTTCCGCAGCCAGCTTGACATACAAATCCGCCGAATACTTCGCCAGCCGGGTCATATTGGCCGATCCGCGCAACTGCCCGATCAGCCCCGCCGCATGCCAAGTGGTGCCGCTGGTCAGTTGCTGGCGTTCCAGCAGCACAACATCCGTCCACCCCGCCTGCGCCAGATGATACGCGACTGAGCAGCCAGACACCCCGCCACCAATGATAACAGCGCGGGCATTTGCGGGGATCGTCATGCGTCACTCTCCGAAGGAATAAGAACCAGTTTACCGGGATAGGTGCCCGCCGCCAGATCAGCTTGCGCGCGGGCAATATCGCGCAGCGGGTAGGTTTTTGAGATCACTGGCCGGATACGGGCGGCGTTAATGATTGTAACCAAGCCTGCAAACACTTCGCGCGATTGGTTGGTGCAGCCCAGTAGCGTCAGATCGTTCAGATACACGGTTCGCAGATCGCCCGTCACCATCGGCCCCGCCACAGCCCCAGACGTGGCATAGCGCCCACCGGGGCGCAGGCTTTCCAGCCGGTCCTGCCAACCGATCCCGCCCACCACGTCAATCACCACATCATAATGCCGGGGTTTGGGCACCGCGTCACGGTCCAGCACATCGCCACCTGGGCTGCGCACCACATGCGATTTGCCAAGGCTGCATTGCCCGGTCACATCTGCCCCGCGCACCAACGCCAGTTGCACGGCTGCCAGTCCAACACCGCCCGAGGCACCAGTTACCAGCACCCGTTCGCCCACCGCCACGGCTGCGCGGCTGATCAAGTTGAACGCAGTGCCATAAGCGCAGGGCACCGCGCCAATTTCGATGTCTGACAGAGGCGAGGCCGAAACATCATATAAATACCGCGCGGGCACGACGCAATATTGCGCAAATGCCCCGTCATATTCCGATCCTATCACCGATATCGCCAATGGATTGTCCGCAGTCGGTTCCGGCTGGCAGGTCGAACATGTCACCCGCGCGCCGATGGCAACATCGGTCACGCCTGCGCCCAGCGCCACCACACGGCCACATAAATCGCCACCCTGAATGCGCGGAAACGCCATGGCCCCGGCATAGCCCGCAGCCCGCCCTTCACGGCCCGACTTGGCCGCGCCGTACCAACCGATACGGGTGTTAATGTCGGTCATATTCACGCCAGCTGCCAACACGCGCACCAAAACCTCGCCTGCACCGGGGCGCGGCACGGGAATGTCATTGCGCCAGATCAACGCCTCCGGCCCGCCATGCGCCACCAGTTGCACGCCTTGCATGGTTTGCGGCAGCGTCATGCCCAAATCCTCATGCCCAATTTCATGCGCGTATCCGCTCGTTCTTGGCATCCCAAAGCGGCGCATCGTCTTGCACCAATGCCAGATACCGTTCACCAAAAATCTCAACTTCCAATGGCGTTCCGGGCACACATAGATCCGCGCGCACCATGCCAAGGGCTATGCATTTGCCAACCCGGTGGCCGAAATAGCCGCTGGTGGTTTCCCCCACGATCACACCGTCCTGCCAAATGGTCGACATATAAGGCGGATCAAAGGTGTCGCTGTCCACTGTCAGGGTGACAAACTGCTTGGTCACCCCTGCCTGCTTTTCTGCCGCCAAGGCCGCGCGGCCACGGAAGTCGGGCTTTGCCCAATCCACAAACCGCTCAAGGCCGCCCTGTAGCACGGTGTAATCGGTGGAAAGATCGCCCTTCCACGCGCGGTAGCCCTTTTCGATGCGCAAGGAATTCAGCGCAAACATACCGAACGGCTTCAATCCCAACGGCGTACCCGCCGCCATCACCGCTTCATAGACGGCTGGCGTATCGGCAAGCCGCGAGTGAATTTCCCACCCCAATTCGCCCGCGAAAGACACCCGGAACAGATACACCTCTGCCCCCGCAATGCGTGCTGACTGCAGCGTCAGCCAGCCCTTGGCCAAATCCGCATCGCTAACCGCTGCCAAAATCTCGCGGCTTTTCGGCCCGGTCAGAATTTGGGTCGACCAGTCATTGGTACTTTCCGTCATCGCAAGCCCGGCATCCAAATGCCGCGCGATCCAGTCGCGGTCATGCACCTGTGCCGTTGCCGCCGTGATCAGCAGAATTTCATCGGTCCCCAGCCGTGCCGCCGACATTTCCGTCACAATCCGGCCCTTGTCATCGGCAAAATAAGCCAGCCCCAGCCGCCCGACGTTTGGCACCTTGCCGGTGATCTGGCGCGCAAGCCAATCCGCCACGCCCGCGCCTTTGATTAGATAGCGCGAAAACCCCGGCAGATCGAGGATACCCGCCGCATCCCGCACCGCTTCGCATTCGGCCTTTACCGCCGCAAACCAAGGCCCTTTGCGATCCCACGTCTGGGTGCCCGCCTCCGACACATCATCGCCCGCCCGCGCGTACCACAAAGCGCGTTCCCACCCATTATAGGCGCCATACTGCGCGCCCAGCGCGGCTGTGTGCGCGTGAACTGCAGACACCTTTTTGCCCCGCCCCGCAGGCCAGGCATGATGCGGGAAATGCATGGCGTATTCGTGGCCATACACCTCCATCCCCTTTGCAATGCAATAGGCGGGGTCTTCAAATCCGGTGAAACGCCGTGGATCGCACGACCACATATCCCATTCGGTGGCCCCTTCGGTGATCCATTCCGCCAACACTTTGCCCGCACCCCCGGCCTGACAAATGCCAAAGGTGAACACGCAGGCTTCAAACGCATTGGGCACGCCCGGCATCGGGCCAATCAGCGGATTGCCGTCCGGCGTGTAGGGGATAGGTCCGTTGATAACCTTGGTCAGCGGGGCACGTTCCAGCAACGGCACCCGCGCCATCGCATCGGTGATGTACCATTCAAGGCGTTCCAGATCATCCGGGAACAACTGGAAAGAAAAATCCTCGGGGAACGGATCATCCGCCGTGACCCAGTGCGCCTTGCAGTTGCGCTCATACGGCCCAAGGTTAAAGCCGTTCTTTTCCTGCCGCAGATAATAGCTGCTATCGACATCGCGCAGCAGCGGCAGCTTGTGACCCACGGCCTTGGTGCGCGCTTCAACTTCTGGCACGGTATCAAACAACAGGTACTGGTGGCTCATCACCATCATCGGCACATCACGGCCAAACCATTTGCCAACTTCGGCAGCATAATACCCCGCCGCATTCACTACAAATTCACAGCGAATATCGCCCTTGTCGGTTTGCACGACCCATTCATCCCCCTCGCGGCGCACGCCGGTTGCCGGGCAAAACCGTTCAATCCGCGCCCCCATTTGCCGCGCGCCTTTGGCCAAGGCTTGGGTCAGTTGCGCCGGATCAATATCGCCATCGTTGGGATCATACAGCGCGCCCGTCAGATCATGGGTTTCCAGAAACGGGTAATACTCCTTGATCTCATCCGGCGTCAGGATCTTCAGATCCATCCCCTGATAGCGGCCCATGCCGACCACCTTCTTAAATTCCTGAAGGCGTTCGGCGCTATGCGCCAACCGGATCGAGCCCGTGACGTTGTAATTCATCGGGTAATCCACCGCTTCACCCAAGGTGCGGTACAATTCCGCCGAATAGCGCTGCATGTTCATGATCGACCAGCTGGATGAAAATGTCGGCACATTGCCCGCCGCGTGCCAGGTAGACCCGGCGGTCAGCTCGTTCTTTTCCAGCAGCACGCAATCGGTCCACCCGGCCAGCGCCAGATGGTACAGCGATGATACGCCAACCACCCCGCCCCCAATGATAACCACCCGCGCACGCTTTGGAAAATCCGACATTCTACCCCCCGAAATTCCGGGAAGTATCCTTCGGCGCGGCGGGGCTTTCAATTCGCCAAATGCACGGCTATTGATCGGAATTTCCGATTAGGGGTGCGCCGTGCAGATAGAGCTGATCGAAACATTTCTCGACCTGATCGAAACCCGCAGCTTCAACCGCACGGGGGAACGGCTGGGCATCACTCAATCCACCGTCTCAGGCCGTGTCGCTGCCTTGGAGGCTGCTCTCGATGTGCGCCTGTTCACCCGGTCGCGCGCAGGCACCGACCTTACGACGGAAGGCCTGCGGTTTGAACCCCACGCCCGCACCCTGCGCCATGAATGGCACGAGGCGCGCCGCCGTGTCCGCCCGCAAGGTGATGCCGCCATCACCCTGCGGCTTGGCATCCAGAATGATCTGGCGGCTGGCCTTATCGGCGATTGGATGGCGCAATTCCGCGCCCGCCTGCCCGATTGCGCCTTTTACATCGAACCTGATTATTCCACCCAGATGTGCCTTGATCTGCTGACCGGCACCCTCGATTTTGCTGTCCTGTTCACACCCAAAGCCCAACCCGATCTGCATTTCACCACGCTGGGCGATATGGCCTACCGGCTGATCAGTTCTGATACCGACCACACTGCGGGCCTGACCGCCGCCCGCCACATCGTGCCACATTTTTCTCCCTCATTTGAACGGGAACACCGCGCCCTGCTGCCAGACCTTGCCATTACCGCCATATCGGTTGGCCAAAGCCTGACCGTGACCGCCTTGCTTACCAAAATGGGCGGATCAGGCTTTGTGATGGAACCCACGGCCCGCGACATGGTCGCGACGGGGCGTTTTCACTTGGTCAAAGATGTAGCCCCAATGCACCAGCCAGTGTTTGCCGCAACCCATATCCGAAACCGCACGTCGCGCCTGCACCGCGAATTGCTGCGCATCGTCCAAAAGCATTTCAGCAAATCCTGACCCCAAAATACTGTGCCAAGGTTTCTTTTTCGCCTAAATACTCATCTTGCTTTGCGCCAACCCTTAAACCGCCGTCAGTAAGCGGTATCCCGGCGCATAGGCCAGCCGGACCCATGTGATTGCCGCCTCCTCACCCCAAGTGCAGCGTTCGGTGATAAACAATGCAGCCCCGGCAGTTACACCCAACATCTTCGCCTCTTCCCCGCTGGCATTGGCGGCGGAAAACGCGATGTCGCCGCGGGCGTAGCTTACGTTGCCGACCAGCCATTCATTCGCACTGATCGCTGCAAAATCCGGGGCCGGGTCTTGCAGGACCGACGGATTTAACCAACGATCTTCGATCACAAACGCCACTCCGTCGGCCAAATGCAAAGATTGCAGATGTAGCCATTCCGCCCCCTGCGCCAGCCCCAACTTCGAGCATACTGGCACAGGCGCCGCCACAACACCTGCCTCGATCAGATGATAGCCGTAAATCTGGCCCCGCCCTTCCACCTCCAGCCGTGTCACCGCAATATCCAGCGTGGCCTTGCGCACGGGATGCAACGCCACGCGGGTGCCCGCCTTGCGCCGCCGCTCCAACACGCCTGCTTGCGCCAATTCGCGCAAGGCCCGGCTGATCGTAGCGCGCGCACAGCCAAATTCGTAAGCCAGCGCCTCTTCCGTAGGGATCACTGCCCCCGGAAGCCACAACCGCATCCGAATGCGGCGCAATACCTCAGCCCGGATATCTTCCCAGTTGGTCCGGCTCACAGCTTTGCCCTCAATCCCGCCATCACGCGCCGATAGCCCGCCTCGATGCGGTCCCGCGCCAGATGCCTCCCAGCCGTCACCACATGTCGACCTGCTGCCCAAACGTCGACCACCAACCGATCATCGCCCGCAAAGATAAACCCGTCCAGAATATCGTCGCCTTGCCGCCCTTCCAGATCGACAGCCCCCATATCCAGTGCCAGCATATCCGCCCAATCCCCTACGCGGATACCGCCAGACTGCCGCCCCGCCGCCTGCGCACCGCCTTGAGCAGCGCCTTCAAACAACACTCGCCCGGTGGATTTATCAGCGGTGGCAAACATCGCCCGCCCCTTGCCCGCCAGACGCTGCGAATATTCCAGGCTGCGCAATTCTTCGGTCAGGCTGATCCGCACATTGCTGTCTGACCCCACACCAAACCGCCCGCCCGCCCCCAACCAACGCATGCCATCAAAAATCCCGTCGCCCAAATTCGCCTCGGTGATCGGGCACAGCCCCGCCACGGCCCCGCTTGCCGCCAACCCAAGCGTTTCCGAAGGCTCCATCTGCGTCGCATGGATCAAGCACCACCGCGCATCAACACCCGTATTGGCCAGCAGCCATTCGACTGGCCGCGCGCCCCGGTGCGCCAACACCTCAGCCACTTCCGCCACCTGTTCAGCAATGTGCAGATGTACCGGGGCCTGTGGCGCCAGCGACGCGGCGGCCCGCAGTCCCTGTCCCGACACCGCGCGCAACGAATGGGGGGCCACCCCCACCACCATATCCGCCCCGGTCGCATGGGCCACCGCCACTTGCCACAGCTTTGCAAACCGCTCCATATCATTGCCAAACCGCAACTGCCCCGATGTCAACGCCCGCCCGTCGCAGCCGCCTTGCTGATACAAAACCGGCAGCAGCGTCAGCCCGATGCCCGTATCCCGCGCCGCCGCCACAATCCGCCCCGACATTTCCGCCAGATCGTCGTAAGGCGCGCCACCGGGCTGGTGGTGCAGATAGTGAAACTCCGCCACCCCCGCATATCCTGCCTCCAGCGTTTCCATTTGTTGAAAAGCCGCAATCGCCTGCACATCATCCGGGCTAAGGTGATCCAGAAACCGGTACATCAACGTGCGCCATGTCCAGAAACTATCAGGGCTAGGCCCGCGCCGTTCCGTCATCCCCGCCATAGCGCGCTGAAACGCATGACTGTGCAGGTTCACGGGCGCAGGCAGCAGGCACCCCAGCTTTTGTGCGTCAGCCACCACCCCCAGCGTCACCGCAACAATCCGGCCGTCCGCCACCTCTACCCGAACATTGCTTGCCCAACCGTCAGGCAACAACGCAGTTTCAGCGAACAAAACAGTCATATCGACCTCGCTTGACAGATGGTATTATGTGCAGACATAATAGGATAAAGCGCAGTCATAAGGCAAGCGTCATGTATCTTCTCACCAATGCCACTTTGGCGACGATGACCCAAGCACGTGGGGGCAGCGGCTATGGCCTGATTGCGCGCGGCGCGGTGGTGATTGACGGCAGCCAAATCGCATGGGTTGGCCCTGGGTCCGACCTGCCTGCGCGCTATGCCACCCTGACTGCGCATGATTGCGACGGAAAACTTATCACCCCCGGCCTGATCGACTGCCACACGCATATCATCTTCGGCGGCCACCGCGCGGCGGAATTCGAGGCCCGCCTGAACGGTGCCAGTTACGAAGACATCGCCCGCGCAGGCGGCGGCATCCTGTCCACGGTCACCGCATCCCGCGCGGCATCCGAGGATGACTTGCTGGCCGCAGCCCTGCCCCGCGTAGACGCAATGATTGCCACCGGAACCACCACGATCGAGGTCAAATCCGGCTACGGCCTGACCATAAAAGACGAGCTGAAAATGCTCCGCGCCGCC
>JACMNW010000374.1 GCA_014378345.1 Pseudorhodobacter sp.
CAAAGTGCCCCCTATAACCCCTCATGCAGGACTCAAAAGATGACCTTTCTTCAAAAATATGGCGTGCTGGCCGCCTGTGTCCTTCTGGCGCTGATCGTTGGCGCGGCTGGCATAGCCAAACTGATGGGCGTGCCCATGGTGCATCAAAGCTTTGCCATCGTCGGCCTGCCATCCTGGTTTGGCTATTTCATTGGCGCTGCCGAAGTGGCCGGTGCCGTTGGCCTGTTCATTCCCGCGCTGTCACGCTTGGCTGCGGCTGGTCTTGCCATCATCGGGGCAGGGGCCGTTTATTTCCACATGATGCACACGCCCATCTCGCAAGCTGTGCCCGCAATCATCGTGCTGGTCTTGGCCTTGGTCTTGGCGATCAAGAAACGCTCCATCACCGCCTGATCCAACAGCTGGGATAGACAGATTTACCCGCGCCCGTTAGCCATAGCTAACGGGCAACCTTGCCTGAAGCCTTATGCGGAGCGTTCAGGTTTGGCCAATCCCCCCTCTGCCCTGACGCGCGCTGTCACCGAAACGCTGCGCAAAATCGCCGCTCAACCACCCGACGCGGATCAACTGGCCAAAGCCCTGCGCCATCTGGCAAAATGGCGATCGGGCCTCGTTGCCAACACGCTGGCAAACCGGTCTGGCACCACCATCCTGTCTGGGCCGTTCAAAGGCATGAACTACGCGGTGCGGGCCTCCGAAGGCTCCCGCGCGGCACGGCTTATTGGCGCTTACGAGGCCAGCCTAGCCCCCATCATCGAACAAATCATCACGCGCAACTACGATCTGGTAATCGACGTAGGTTCTGCCGAAGGCTACTACGCCATTGGCCTTGCACGCCGTATGCCGAACGCCCGCATCATGGCACGCGATGACAATCCGAACGCGCAAACCCTGTGTGGGGAGCTGGCAGCGGCCAACAACGTGGCCGACCGCGTTCATATCGGTGGTCGCATGACCCATGCCGATTTCGCCATCTGCAAAACCACCCGCACGGTGGTGATATGCGATATCGAAGGCGCAGAGAAAGACCTACTTGACCCCACCCTCGCCCCCGGCCTTTTGTCTGCCGACATTCTGGTCGAGGCACATGATTGCATGACCCCCGGCTTAAGCCAGCGCATCGCTGCGCGCTTCGCCGCCACCCATGATGTGCAAATCATCAACCGCACGCTCGATGCCGAAGGCCTGCCGGCATGGATGGAAACTGCCAGCGATCTTGACCGTCTGATTGCGCTATGGGAATGGCGCATCGGCCCAACGCCTTGGCTGTGGATGGTACGCAAAACCAAATCCGCGCGCCGCAATGCCGTGATCCGGTATTCGCAAGACGGCTTTGATCCGGTGGCAAAGGGCATTAACGGGCGGCGGGTTGCAGGCAATTCGTTCCTGAAAGGGTATCTGCGTCACGCGACGGCGGCAGAGTTTGTTATGCTATCGCATAAACCAACTGACTTGGCCCCGGTCCGTGCCCTTGTTGGCGATCTGCGGCCAAATGTCCCGCTGCGCCATTTGTCTATGCTGCGCCCTTCGGGCATTACCAAGGTCGGCACGCTGTTCTACCCCAGCCCAAACATAGCGTCCGAAAGCTGGCGTCGCGCGGCCTATGGCACTGGGGCATGGTCGATCTGCGGCATCACCCATACCACATCAACCGCCATGATCATGCAGGGGTTCTTCGATATCCGCATGGCCCCGATCATGCCGTGGGATGCGGTGATTTGCACGTCTAACGCGGTGCACACGTCGGTGTCTTTTCAGATGGACCTGATTGACGCGCACATGATCCGCCACCTTCGCGCTACACCGCCGCCAAGGCCGATGCTGCCTGTCATCCCGCTTGGAATTCGCTGCGATGATTTTATGCCAGACATAGCGGCGGGCACCGCCTTGCGCGCGCGCCTTGGGGCACGGCCGAATGATGTTATCTTCACCACCCTTGCCCGTTTGACCCCGCACGAAAAGTTCGATCCCTTGCCGATTTATCTGGCCATGCAAGCCGCCTCGCGCGATCTGCCCGGTATAAAGCTTCACATCGCCTTTTGCGGCATCTTCAGGGATGGCTTTTCGCGCGACGTGTTCGAAAAGGGGGCCGCTGAACTGATGCCCGACGTTGGCTTTTGCCTGCTGGACGGCGCAAAGGAGGCAGATCGCAAGGCAGCCCTTTCGGGGTCGGATGTCTTCATGTTTCTGATTGATAACATCCAAGAAACCTTTGGCCTTGCCCCGCTGGAGGCGATGGCCGCTGGCCTGCCTTTATTGGTGTCCGATTGGGACGGATTGCGTGATACCGTTACCCCCGATGTGGGCTTTCGGGTGACCACCCGCACCCTGTCACCCCAGCATTTGGCGCAGGAAGCACTGCGCTACCTCGGCGGCATCGACCAATATACCCAATACATTGCCGCAACTGCCGCCATGACCGAAATTGATATGCCGGAACTGACCGCGCGGATCACCCACCTTGCCCGCAACCCCGATCTGCGCCGCGCTATGGGTGCCTCAGGCAAACTGCGCGCACGCCAAACTTATGATTGGGCGCAGATTATTCCGCAGATGCAGGATCTTTGGGGCGAACAAGACGCAATGCGCACAGCAAACCCGACCCAGTCGGTGTATTACGCCCCCGAAGCAGTGCCGATTGCCCCTTCCCCAACGGCCCTCTTTGGCAGCTACCCCACAGAGCAAATCAGCTTTGCAAATACTCTTTTCATAGCCACAGACCTTGCAGCACGCGCCACCCTGGCCGAAACGTTGGCCTTGCGCAATTTTGAGGCTTTGGGCCGCACCTTCGCTGCACCCAGCGATATTGCGGCTGTTCTGGCAGCGGTAACCGGGGCAGCAGAGACGGGCGCGGCCCTGCCCACTATCGCCGCCTCCGCCGGGATTAAGCCCCAAGCAACTGAGCGCATTTTGATCTGGTTGTTGAAATATGATTTTATCCGACGGATTTAGCCCGGCAAGTTGTTCTCCAGACTCAGCGCACAAAGAAGCGAGTAGCGGATAGCTGCAATAATTGCCCCACCGACAATTCCGCCGGGGGGCTGATATCAAGCTGCCATCACCTTGGCCCTTTCCCCGAGCGCCAACCATGCCGCGCAATCGGGACCAAGTTCCATCAGCGCGCGGGCGATGTAGTCACGAATGTCCTTATCCGTCAGCACATCGCGCCAACGGCCATTGGTGCCTTTGTGGATGAAGCTGTCGCCGCCACCTTCCCACAATGCACCGCCCAGTGGCGAGACTTCGCCGGAATGCGCCTTCATATACTCAAAGCTGCAATGATCGGCGATCCGCCCCATGGTTTGGGCATCATGCCTGATCCCCAGAAAATCGCCAACTCGGGCAATTTCGCCGGGCAAATCGGCCTTGAGATCCGCGAAATGCACGATCAGCACATTCGGCAGGTCGCGCAGCGCCCACCACTGGCGCACGTTGTCCCAGAACGGCCAGAACGGTTGGCCATCCTGTTCCTGCCAGTCGCGGTAATATTGGCGCACATCGGGGTTTGGCTTGCCGATGGGTGGCCCCACAAGACCGGGGCTGCCGTTCAGCGCGCCATACCATGCGTCGTTGGCCGTCATATGATGGTTGTGCATGCTCCAGGCCACATCGCGGCCATCGCGGGCGATATAGATGTATTTCGCCGTTTCGTTGAACACCAATGCATCGACCGGCAAATGGGTTTTTAGGAACCGCCGATGCGCCTGCGCCTCAACTTCGGCCAACTTGATATGCTTGGGCGGCACCCGCAGATCCATCCACGGGCTCATGGCCGCGATATCCAGCCCTTCGGCCCCGCTGAAAATCAGTTGTCCCAAAATCTGCTGCATCCACGTGGTGCCAGATTTCGCATAGCTGGCCAGAATGATGTCATCGGGGCGAAAGTCGAAATCGTTCCAGATCGTGCTGTCCATATGGTGATTGTGCATTTCGCGGGTCTTTAAAGGCATTTGCTGGCCCTCCCAAGGGGGGTTTGAGTTGAATAAACCAACTATGCAGCCATGTCCCGGCATCGTATATTCCCCGAAACGGGTTTCAGTTTTGCAAATTTGCAAAGGTTTCCTTGAATGAACTGGGATGATCTGAAGCTGTTTTTAGCCGTCGCCCGGCTGGGGTCAATCCGGGCTGCAGCCCAAGAAATGTGTGTCAATCAATCCACTGTGAATCGGCGATTGGAATGTTTGGAACACGCACTGAAGGTGACGCTGTTTGATGCCACAACCCGTGGCCATGTGCTAACCCCGCAGGGCCAAGCGATGGTTAAGGCAGCAGCCCCAATGCAAGCCGCAGCCGATATTGTGGTGCAGGCAGCACACCTCGCGTTACGGCAAATGGCCGGCAGCCTGAAAATCACCGCGCCGCAGGCGATGTTTCAAAAGGATTTAGCACCCCTGATCGCTGAATTTCATCACTGCTATCCCGGCATTCATCTGCACTATGACGATAATGAGCGCATTCTCGATCTGCTGGCGGGCGAGGCTGATATTGCCTTTCGTGCCGGATGGCAGCCCCCGGACGCGCGTCTATGGTCAGCCAAATTGCAAGATCACCCTTGGGCCGTTTATTGCAGCCCGGCCTACGCGGCGCTGCGCGGTAAACCGGAACGGATCGCCGATATTTACAACCACGATCTTGTGCGGTTGGGCGGTCTGGTTGGCCAAGGATTCGGCACGCAATGGTTCATGGACCAACTGCCTGGGATCAAAATCTCTGGTCTGGCCGAAGGCGTGAATTCCATGCAGAAAACCCTGATGGCAGGGCTTGGCGTTGGCCTCTTGCCCCATATTTCTGGCGAAGGCGAAAGGTCTGGCCTGACGCGCTGTTTTGATCTGCCACCGGAAATGAATTCGCATATGTGGCTTGTAACAACACATGCGCTTAGCCGGGATGACAGGGTCAAAGCCTTTGTCGCTCTGGCAAAGGCGCGGATGACCAAGGTGATCTGAGCGTCTTCAATCCCGGAAAAACCGGCTGTCCTTGATCTGATCCCAAGCCCAGACCACCTCTTGCAACCTATCCTCATCATCGCGGTTCCCACCGTTCATGTCTGGGTGCAGGTCTTTCACCAAGCCTTTGTATTGCTTGCGAATTTCTGGCTTTGTCCAAGTATCGCGGGCATCCAGAATTTCCAACGCTTTACGTTCTGGTGCCGGCAACTTCCGCGTCGGCTGCGTGCCCGTCGCCCGTCCGGGGTTCTGCGTGGCATTACTGCCCAGAATTTCAATCGGATCGTTCACCCCAAGGCGCGACCATACGCGGCCCTCATCGGGGCGTTTGGTGAAGGGTTCGGTTTCCCGCCCCCAAACCCGGTCTTTTTCCAGAAACTTCTGAAAATCCTCATCCGTCGTGCCTTGGAAAAAGTTCCACTTTAGATTGTATTCGCGCACATGGTCTTTGCAGAACCAGAAGAATTCATCCAGCAGGTCCGGCGATTTCGGCGCGCGGTAAATCCCACCCTCTTTGCAACCAGGAAAATCGCAGCCTTGGGTCGAAGTATCGAACGCCCCCGAAAACCCGCGACGCCCGGTTTTACGGCGCTTTTTGTCCGCAGACACGCGCATATCAAATTCAAACGGGGCTTTAGACATCAGC
>JACMNW010000375.1 GCA_014378345.1 Pseudorhodobacter sp.
AGTCGTTTGACCGGCTGCACGCGGATATGCTGGCCCACATGCAGGGGCGTGATTACTTTGTGCAAGACCTGTTCGCCGGGGCCGACCCGATCCACCGGGTGGATGTGCGGATGGTCACCGAATTGGCGTGGCACGGGCTGTTCATTCGGCACATGTTGCGGCGGCCTACCGGTGCGGAGTTGGTCAGTTTCAACCCGGATTGGACGGTGATCAACTGCCCGTCGTTCAAGGCAGACCCGGTGCGGCATGGCTGCCGGACAGAGACTGTCATCGCGCTGAACTTCGACAAGCGGCTGATTTTGATCGGTAATACGGCCTACGCAGGCGAGAACAAGAAGGCGGTTTTCACCCTGCTCAATTATCTTTTGCCAGAAAAGGGCGTGATGCCGATGCATTGTTCGGCCAACCATGCGATCGGCAATCCGGTTGATACGGCAGTGTTTTTTGGACTTTCGGGCACCGGGAAAACCACGCTGTCGGCAGACCCGTCGCGCACCTTGATTGGGGATGATGAACATGGCTGGTCAGACCGGGGCAGTTTCAACTTTGAGGGCGGCTGTTACGCCAAGACCATCAATCTGAACGCCGAGGCTGAGCCAGAGATTTACCGCACCACGCATACATTCGGCACTGTTGTTGAGAACATGGTATTTGATCCGGAAACGCTGGAACTGAACTTCGAGGATGACAGTCTGACCGCAAACACGCGCTGTGCCTATCCGCTGGAGTATATTTCCAACGCGTCGGCAACTGGCCTTGGCGGACACCCGAAGAATATCGTCATGCTGACCTGTGATGCCTTTGGCGTGTTGCCCCCGATTGCCCGGCTGACGCCCGCGCAGGCGATGTATCATTTCCTGTCGGGCTTCACGTCTAAGGTGGCTGGCACCGAACAGGGTGTGACGGAACCGCAGCCGACATTTTCAACCTGTTTTGGCGCGCCGTTCATGCCACGCAGGCCAGAAGTGTACGGTAAGTTACTGCAAGCCAAAATCGCCAAGCACGGGGCAACCTGCTGGTTGGTGAATACCGGCTGGACGGGCGGGGCGTATGGCACGGGGCAGCGGATGCCGATCAAAGCCACGCGGGCGTTGCTGACGGCAGCGCTGGATGGAACGCTTGCAGGGGGCGTGTTCCGGCGTGACCCGAACTTCGGGTTTGAGGTGCCGGTGGAAGTACCGGGTGTGGATGCAAAGCTGTTGAACCCACGGGCAACCTGGGCCGATGGGGCGGCGTACGACAGGCAGGCAGCTAAGTTGGTAGGCATGTTTGCCGATAACTTTGGCCAGTATGTGCCGTTCATTGATGATGATGTGAAGGCGGCGGCGATTGGGTGAGACCTGATGCAGCGGGGGCTGTCTGCCCCCGTCGCCGGTTGGTGCTCGGACCAATGGCGTACCAACCGTCAACCCCCGAGGATACTTTCACCAAAATGAAAGATGCAAAAACCAACTGCGACATTTTCGGTCGCCAAGGTTTGTAAGAACGTATTTTTGTTGCGCGCACGTTTTAATGCCCGTATGAGTTTGCAGTTGCAGCATTGGAGAGTCGCATGGCCCATGATGGACAAACTATTTTAGCGTCACCCATGATTGAGGGGCTGATTGGGCTGACGGCAGCTGCTTTGCCAGAGGTAGAGGCGCTGTTTGGCTATGCGCGCGAGGCGTTGCGTGCGCAGGTGACTGTTGGTGGCAAGGTATCCGCAGCGGCACTTGAGGAACACCAATTCGCAGCCCATACGCTGGCGTGGCTTGCAACCTACACCGAAAGCTTACGGCAATTGCAGGCGTGGGGCCAGCGATTGCAAGGCGACGGCAAGTTTGGCGCAATGGAAACACTGATCCTGCAAATCGGGTTTGGCGAATATCTGGCACAGATTTACGGCGGCATTTCGATGAGCCAAGGCGAAGTGGCCCGGCTTGGCGATGTCTGGGTTGCGGGCACGCCCGGCGCTGCGGCGGCGCGGTTGATGGCTGAAGGGAACACGTCCCTTGCGCGCATGGCCTTGGTGGGATGTATGCAAGACAACCATGGCCGGGCGACGTTTGGGGCCACGGGCCTTGACGATGAATTGGAAATGATCCGCGATCAGTTCCGCCGCTTTGCCGATGAGCAGGTGGCGCCGCACGCGCATGGCTGGCATATGCGCGACGAATTGATCCCGATGGAGATAATTGAGGCGCTGGCCGAAATGGGCGTATTCGGGCTGACCATACCGGAGGAATTCGGCGGGCTTGGCATGTCCAAAGCGTCGATGGTGGTAGTGTCGGAAGAATTGTCGCGTGGCTATATTGGGGTGGGGTCGCTGGCGACACGGTCGGAAATCGCGGCCGAGCTGATTTTGTGCGGCGGCACGGATGCGCAAAAGGCGCAGTGGTTGCCAAAGCTGGCCAGCGCCGAGATTTTGCCGACGGCGGTGTTTACCGAACCAAATACCGGGTCTGATCTCGGGTCGCTCCGCACGCGGGCGGTCAAAGTTGGCGACGACTGGCAGGTGACAGGCAACAAAACGTGGATCACCCATGCCGCCCGCACGCATGTGATGACACTAATGGCGCGCACCGATCCGGCCAGCACCGATTACCGGGGCCTGTCAATGTTTCTGGCCGAAAAGACGCCGGGCACCGATGCCATACCGTTTCCGACTTCGGGCATGACCGGAGGCGAGATTGAGGTTTTGGGCTACCGCGGCATGAAGGAATATGAACTGGCATTCGACGGTTTTGCCGTGAAGGGTGAGAACTTGCTGGGCGGGGTGGAAGGCCAAGGCTTCAAGCAGCTGATGCAAACCTTCGAATCCGCCCGCATTCAAACCGCTGCCCGCGCCGTGGGCGTGGCGCAAAACGCGTTAGAGGTGGGCATGGCCTATGCCACCGACCGCAAGCAGTTTGGCAAAGCCCTGATCGCGTTTCCACGTGTGGCCGGGAAACTGGCGATGATGGCGGTAGAAATCATGATTGCGCGGCAGCTGACCTATTTCAGCGCCTGGCAGAAAGATCACGACAAACGCTGCGATCTGGAGGCGGGAATGGCCAAACTGCTGGGCGCACGGGTGGCGTGGTCCTGCGCCGACAATGCGTTGCAAATTCACGGCGGCAATGGGTTTGCGCTGGAATACCAAATCTCTCGCATTTTGTGCGACGCGCGGATTTTGAACATCTTTGAAGGCGCTGCGGAAATTCAGGCGCAGGTGATTGCGCGGCGGCTTTTGGACTAAGGGTTATTCACCTGGCACCTGGCACCTGTCGCCCATGCGATGGGCGGCGGGCCCCCAAACGCCTGTGCAGTTGCCCGGCAATCGTCCAGCCCACCGCCATGCCAATGCCGCTTGCCGCAAAGATGCCTGCCAGCGGCGCCACCAGCAGAACAAGATAGGCGACGCCCGGTGTAAGGATGCCCGACACGTCGCGAAAGCTGGAATAGACGGCGGCCATTTCGGTACGCTCAGACGGTTTCACAGCCATCATGAACGGCAGGCCTGCCACCACATCCAGCAGCACCAAACCAACCGCCCCCGCCATCAGGCAGGCCACAACTGCCCATGGCCAGTGCGACAACAGCGTGGCCGCGACGAATAACGCGGCACAATGCGCATAAGCCGCGCGCAGCGACAACCGCACCGTATAGCGCCGCACCTGGCGCAGCATCAGCGGTGACGTGAACAGGAAAGCGTTAGAGATGGACAACGCTATGCCGCCGACCTTATCACCCAGCCCCGCCTCGATGCAGAAGATCGGCAGATAGACGACATAGACCCACCAGCCACAAGACCGGATCACCGCAAACAACCAGCCTGCAATCAGCCGGGGTTGCGCGAAAAAGCGGCCAAGATAGGCCAGCGGGTTCAGCGCAGGGCCCTTGGCGCGGGCCATCTGCTTGCCATTGCCAAGGCGAAGCACCCAAAATGTGACAATCAAGATCAC
>JACMNW010000376.1 GCA_014378345.1 Pseudorhodobacter sp.
AACTTTGGCGGTCATGGACACGCTGGTTGCTGAGGCTCGCGATCTTGCCTCAAGCAGCACAGACAAGGATGGCGCTGAAAAGATGGTGCAAGACACGCTGGCAATGCGGACAGCCGCCGGGCACTAAATTGCCATAGATTGGCGTGAAATGGCCCCGATTGCGGGGCCTTTTCTTTTTCATTTCCTAACTTTTGCCGTGAATACTGGTTAAGCAAACCGGAAGAGGTAATTGGTATGAAGCGTATTTCTTCTGGTAGTATTGGTGTTGACCAAGGATCGCATATCCTGTTTTCGGATTTTGCCGATGGCGGCATGATGTGGACCGGGCATGGCCCGCGCGAAAGCCGCCATACTGTTTCGTTCAAAGAACCCTATGCCGAGGTGCCGTCGGTTACGGTTTCCATCTCGATGTGGGATCTGGATCAAAAGACCAATGCGCGGGCGGATGTGTCGGCTGAAAACATCACTGCGACGTGTTTTGAGTTGGTTTTCCGCACATGGGGCGACAGCCGGGTTGCCCGCATCCGTGCTGATTGGATGTCAATCGGACCGCTACGCGACCCTGATGGGTGGGAATTGTACTAGCCGTCCGCCCATCAAGCCCCTGCGGGCTTTCTTCGCTGCGCCAATGATAAGCGTTTCAAGGGTGGCCCGGAGGGCGCGTTACAGAAGGTTGGTATACATACCTTCATAGATCGGGATCAGGGTTTCCGTCTCGAACAGCGATGACACCGATGTGCCATTCCAGATGTTTAAAATGGCCTGCGCAAACACTGGCGCGGTTGGCACGATGCGGATATTTTTTGCGCCTTTCACCGCATCGGTCGGTTCAATCGAATCCGTAATCACCAGGCTTTTCATCACTGAATTCTGCACCCGTTCCACCGCCGGGCCGGACAGCACGCCGTGGGTGATATAGGCATGCACTTCGGTAGCGCCGTTTTCCATCAGCACTTCAGCCGCTTTGCAAAGCGTGCCTGCGGTATCGCAAATGTCGTCCACTATGATGCACTTTTTACCAGAAACATTGCCGATGATGGTCATTTCGGCCACTTCGCCCGCCTTTTCGCGGCGTTTATCCACGATCGACAACGGCGCATTGATGCGTTTTGCCAGATCACGGGCGCGGGCCACGCCACCCACATCCGGCGATACGACCATAATGTCATCCATCGCTCCCTTAAAATGATGTTCGATATCCAGCGCAAAGATCGGCGAAGCGTAAAGGTTATCCACTGGGATATCGAAAAACCCCTGAATTTGGGCTGCGTGCAGATCAAGCGTCAGAACACGGTCCACGCCCGCCTCGGTGATCAGATTTGCCACCAGTTTTGCGGAAATCGGCGTGCGTGCTTTGGCGCGGCGGTCTTGGCGGGCATAGCCGAAATAGGGAATTACGGCCGTGATGCGCGTTGCGGAAGACCGGCGCAGCGCGTCAGTAATAATCAGCAGTTCCATCAGGTTATCATTGGCGGGGTTTGATGTGGACTGGATGATATACATATCCTCGCCACGCACGTTTTCGTAAACTTCGACGAAAATTTCCTGATCGTTGAACCGTTCCACGCGCGCCTCAACCAGCCCCACCTGTACGCCCCGGTGCATCGACATCCGCCGTGCAATGCCTTTGGCAAGGCTTAAATTGGCAGTGCCAGAGATCAGTTTCGGCTCGGTTATGGCGGGCATTTGTGATCCTTTGGCGGGATAAACGTGCGGATTCGCTGCGTTGACACCGCTTATCACCAAGGTAGGGTCTTGGGAACCAAAGCCATCCATAAGGGGCCGTTTAATGGCGCAGATTGATTACTTTTTCGCGGCCATATCGCCCTTTGTTTATTTGGGTGGCCAGCGGCTTGAGGCGATTGCAGCAATGCATGGCGCCACAATCCGCTACCTGCCGATTGATGCGCCAGCGCTGTTCCCGCGTACGGGGGGGCAAGTGTTGGCAGACCGGCATGCATCGCGCAAAGCTTACCGTCTGCAGGAACTCAAGCGGTGGTCGGCGCGGTTGGGGATGCCGTTGGATATTAGGCCCGCGTTCTTTCCGGTGAACCCGGCACCTGCGTCTTATGCGATTATTGCGGCGGCAAAGGTGGGTGGTGGCGATCTGGGTGGTCTGGTGCATGCTTTTCCGCGCGCGGTTTGGGCGGAGGGGCGAAATATATCGGATGATGACGTGGTGAAGGATATTTTGGCGCGTCACGGCTTTGACCCGGCGATTGCCGATAAATACATGCTGATGGCGGCAGAAACCTATGCCAGCAATCTGGAAGAAGCGGTATCACGCGGAGTATTCGGAGTGCCCTCGTATGTTGTAGGCGAGCAGATTTTCTGGGGACAGGATCGGTTAGAAGACTTGGGTCTGCATCTGGCAGGCAAAATCTGATGGCTGAGGATATGCAGCCCGCCGCAGCCGCCTTTCGGGTGTGGGATAAAGGCGGCGCGCGGCCTGTGTTGGCGTTGCATTGCTCTCTGGCGCATGCGGGGGCTTGGTCTGGGTTGGTGGACCATCTGTCTGGCGTCACCGTCACTGCGCTGGACCAGCCGGGCCATGGGCGGGCGGCGGACTGGGACGGCGTGACAGATCTGCACGGCCTGACCACGCGGCTAAGCATCGAGATGGCCGAGGCGATGGGTGGCGGCATACCGATTGATGTGATCGGGCATTCCTTTGGCGCGACGGTGGCCTTGCGAATGGCGTTGGAGCGGCCAGATTTGGTGCGATCTTTGGTTTTGATTGAACCGCCTCTGTTTGCGGCGGCGCGGGCTGGCGGATCACCCGCTTTCGCGCTGTTTAAGGTTGAACATCTGGCTGTG
>JACMNW010000377.1 GCA_014378345.1 Pseudorhodobacter sp.
ATCGCCTCATCCCAGGACACTTCCTGCCAGGGATCATTGATGTTTTCGCGGATCATCGGGTTCAAAATACGGTCAGAGTGCGATGCATACCCGTAAGCAAACCGCCCTTTGACGCAGGAATGGCCCCGGTTGGCCTTGCCGTGCTTATAGGGCGTCATGCGAACCAGTTCGTCGCCGCGCATTTCGGCCTTGAAGCTGCAGCCAACCCCGCAATAGGCACAAGTTGTGATCACAGAATGCGACGGGGTACCAATCGCGATGATAGATTTTTCCTGCAAGGTCGCCGTGGGGCATGCCGCTACGCACGCGCCACAAGACACGCAGTCCGACGCCAGCGCAGTATCGGTCTTCATCCCGAATGAAACCCGGCTGTCAAACCCGCGCCCTTCGATGGTCAACGCAAAGGTGCCCTGCACTTCCTCGCACGCCCGCACACAGCGCGAACACACGATGCACTTCGCCGGATCGTAGGTGAAATATGGGTTTGAATCGTCCTTCGGCATCCATTGCTTATTGACTATGCCGCTGGAATCCTTGGCCTTGAAATGCGTATCAACAGCCTCATAGCGCACATCGCGCAGGCCCACCGCCCCCGCCATATCCTGCAATTCGCAGTCACCATTGGCCGAACAGGTCAGGCAATCCAGCGGGTGATCGGAGATATAAAGCTCCATCACCCCGCGCCGAAGCTGCTTCAGCTTGGCGTTTTGCGTGTGCACCTGAAGCCCTGCCGCTACCGGTGTAGTACAGCTTGCAGGCGTACCATTCCGCCCCTCAATTTCCACCAGACACAACCGACATGAGCCAAAAGCATCGACTGAATCCGTGGCGCAAAGTTTCGGCACCTGAATACCCGCTTCCGCCGCTGCCCGCATGATGCTGGTGCCTTCCGGCACTGTTACGTCAAAACCATCAATGGTCAATGTGACCATTTGTTTTGATTTCGCCATTGGAGTGCCAAAATCACGATCCGGGATGATGAAATCTTTCATTCGGCAGCCTCTTTCATTGGGGCAAAATCATCTGGAAAATGCGTCAGTGCCGACATCACCGGATAGGGCGTAAAGCCCCCCAGCGCGCACAGCGACCCTGCTTTCATTGTGTTACAAAGATCGGTCAGCAGCGGGATCGCATCTGAATCCCCCCGAGCGATCCTGTCAATCGTTTCCGTTCCGCGCACTGCCCCAATCCGGCAAGGCGTACACTTGCCACAGCTTTCAATCGCGCAAAATTCCATCGCGAACCGGGCTTGTTTCAGCATATCGGCGCCGTCATCAAACACAACAATCCCGGCATGGCCAATCAGGCCGTCCTTGCCTGCATATTCTTCATACCCAAACGGCACATCAAACATACTACGCGGGAAATACGCCCCCAAAGGCCCGCCCACCTGCACGGCTTTCACGGGCCGTCCCGTCGCGCAACCCCCTGCAATATCGTCAACAATTTGCCCCAAGGTCAGCCCGAACGCCGCCTCATAAAGCCCGCCCCTCGCCACGTTGCCAGCAATCTGCAACGGGATCGTGCCGCGCGACCGGCCAATGCCGAAATCGCGGTAAAACGCGGCCCCGCGTTCCAGAATGACCGGCACCGTCGCCAGCGATATTACGTTGTTCACCACCGTCGGCTTGCCCAGAAACCCCTCCAGCGCCGGCAGCGGCGGTTTCGCGCGCACCACGCCACGTTTACCCTCCAGCGAGTTCAGCAGCGATGTTTCTTCACCACAAACATACGCCCCAGCCCCAACACGAATTTCCATATCAAACGCGTAAACCGTGCCCAGAACAGACCCGCCCAGTATGCCCGCAGTCCGTGCAATCACCACGGCGCGCGACATCACCTCAATCGCATCCGGGTATTCCGAACGAATGTACACAAAGCCTTTTGTCGCCCCCACCGCAATGCCCGCGATGATCATCCCTTCGATCAAGGTAAAGGGATCTCCCTCCATCAGCATCCGGTCGGCAAACGTGCCACTATCCCCTTCATCGGCATTGCAGACGATGTATTTGCGGTCTGCTTTCGCACCTGCTACGGTTTTCCACTTTATCCCAGTTGGAAATCCCGCCCCGCCGCGCCCGCGCAGGCCACTTTCCGTCACTTCCGTAACAACCGCCTCCGGTCCTATCGCCAGCGCTTTTTGCAGGCCCACCAGCCCGCCATGGGTCCGGTAATCCACCACCGACAGCGGATCAATCACCCCAACCCGCGCGAAGGTCAGCCTTGTTTGCCCGCGCATCCATGGCAGATCATCCGTCATCCCCAATGCTTTTGGATGCGCTGCCAAATCGCCGAACAACCCTGCCACATCGCCAACATCCATCGGCCCAAACGCCAAGCGCCCAGCCGAAGTTACTACTTCTGCCAGCGGCTCCAGCCACACCATGCCGCGCGACCCATTGCGCACCAGTTCCACCGATACGCCACGCCGGACACCTTCGGCCACAATCGCCAAAGCCACATCATCGGCGCCAAGCGCTTTTGCCGCCGCATCCAAAGGCAGATAAATCTTCATACCCGCACCCCTGCCAGCAACGCATCAAGCCGCGCCTCATCCACCCGGCCCACAAGTTTCCCGTCCACCATCGCAGCGGGCGCACAGGCGCACAGGCCGAGGCAGAAAATCGGCTCCAATGTCACCGCGCCATCTGCGGTTGTGCCATGCCAATCCACGCCCAACGCCGCCTTCGCATGCGCCGCAACCCGGTCTGCACCCATCGACTGACAGGCCTCTGCCCGGCACAGTTTCACCACATGTTTGCCAGCAGGCTCTTCGCGAAAATCATGGTAGAATGACATCACGCCATGCACTTCGGCGCGTGATAAATTCAACGATTTCGCAATTACCGGAAGTGCGTCTTGCGGCACGTGGCCGAATTCGGCTTGCACTGCGTGAAGAATTGGCAAAAGCGGCCCTTCCATACCCAAATGCGCAGTTAAAATATCCTGCACGATTGCGGTTTGGGCTGCGTTTGCCTGCATTCTGGCTGACCTCCGGTTGACTGATTTTGTTCTACGCATATTGATAGGCAAATCAATAGTGATCTACCGTCGATCAATAGAAGAAATCTATCAGACTTTCACTTCCGCCACCCGCCGCGCCGCATCCAACAGCGCTGCCAAAATCGGCGTGTGCGGCTCGCGGTGTGCTGCAATCAACCCCACCAGATGCTCCGCCTCGGGGGCCACGATCGGTATTGCGCACAACTGCCCGCCGGCTGAGAATAAATCCGCCAGCTTTTTCGGCAAAATACTCGCCCAGTGCCCAGACATCACATGCGCAATCAGCGTGATGGTGGAGTTTGATTCCACCGATGGCTGCACTGATATTCCCGCCTCGTTCAGATGCTGCGAAACGATCCGGCGGTTCTGCATGTCACTGGTCAGCAAGCATAAGTTCAACGCACCAAGATCGGCCCATGTCACCTGAGCACGGTCTGAAAACGGCGTTCCGGGCGCGCATAAAAGCCGGTAAAACTCCGAATACAACGGCACCGTTGTCACCCGGCCAAGCGGTTCATTGTCCAGATAGGTGATGCCTGCATCCAGTTCGAGCCGCTCAATCCCCGCCAGAATCTCAACGCTTGTCCGCGATAAAACCGTCACCCGCACATTCGGATGGCGCGCAATAAACGGCGCTGTCAGATCGGCCACCATCGGCAATGCGGTGGGTATAACCCCCAGCCGCAAGTTGCCGGACAAGCCCGTTCGCACCGCCCGCATCTCATCCTTCAACGCCCGCGCATCGCCCGCAATCCGCCGCGCCCAATCCAGCACACGCAACCCTTCCGGTGTCAGCCCTTGAAACCGCGATCCGCGAAATACCAATTGCACGCCAAGCTGTTCTTCC
>JACMNW010000378.1 GCA_014378345.1 Pseudorhodobacter sp.
TGTACTGGACGCCGAGATTAAGTCCGTGCACCCCGATGCCGGGATTGACGTAATGCGCGACTTTGATGTGCCACCGCTGCGGCCCGAAGTGGCAGGATTGGCCGAGGCTTTGGTGCGCCGTCTGACCGGGGATAATGGCACATCCGTCGTCAGTTACGGTACCGAAGCCGGGCAGTTTCAGGATGATGGCTATTCGGCAGTTGTCTGTGGTCCCGGTGATATTGCGCAGGCGCATCAGGCTGATGAATACCTGGAGGTGGCGCAGTTCGAGGCAGGCCAAGTGTTTATGCAGCGGTTGATCAAGGATTTGCAGGCGTGAAGGTGTTTCCAATATCGGATGGGTCGCCTGTTCAATTCGCCGGGCCACAACCCGCAGCCTGCGATGTGGTGGTGATTGGTGGCGGTGTGATTGGCGTAATGACCGCGTGGTTTCTGGCGGAACGCGGGCTGCGCGTGACCCTGTGTGAAAAGGGCCGCATCGCGGGCGAGCAAAGCAGCCGCAACTGGGGTTGGGTGCGCCAGCAGGGCCGCGATCCGGCAGAACTGCCGATCATGATCGAGGCGATGCGGATCTGGAAAAGCCTGGCGCAGGAATTTGGCGACAGCTTGGGGTTCCGGCAAGAGGGTGCGCTGTATCTGGCCAAGACCGAGGCTGAAATGGCGGGCTTTGCCGCGTGGTTGCCCTATGCGCAGGCACATGGGCTGGACACCATGATGCAGACACGCGGCCAGATTTCGACGCGCTTGAAAGGGGCGGCGAATGCGTGGTGCGGCGGGTTGATTACACCATCAGATGCGCGTGCGGAGCCTTGGGTTGCGGTTCCAATTTTGGCGACGGGTGCCGTAGCGCGCGGAGCGGTAATCGTGGAGCACTGCGCTGTGCGGGCACTCGATCTCGCTGGCGGTCGTGTGGCGGGCGTGGTGACGGAAAGTGGCCGCATTGGATGCAGCCATGTGGTGCTTGCAGGGGGCGCATGGTCGCGATTGTTCGCGCAACGGCATGGCGTGACATTTCCGCAGCTGTCAGTGCGGGCGTCAGTCGCCGCGACAGAGCCTATGCCGGATGTGTTTGCAGGCAACGCCGCCGATAGCGACTTTGCCTTTCGCAGGCGCGCGGACGGCGGCTACACCATCGCACCGGGGATGGAGCATGATTTCTACATCGGCCCAAACGCGTTTGCATCGGCGGTCAGTTATTTGCCAAACCTGCGCAACGATTTCAAATCCACCCATTTTCACCTCGCTGCCCCATCTGGATTTCCTGACTCGTGGGGCACCAAACGGCGCTGGACGGCAGATGAGCCATCGCCTTTTGAGGCCACACGCGTGTTGAACCCAGCGCCCAACATGGCAACGATAGGCCGTGTGCAGGACAGTTTTGTAAAAGCCTTTCCGGGGCTGGGGCGCCCGAAGTTGCGCGCCGTCTGGGCGGGCATGATCGACACCATGCCCGATCTGGTGCCGGTCATCGACCATGCGGCCGCTATTCCCGGACTGGTCGTCGCCACGGGGATGAGCGGGCACGGCTTTGGCATTGGCCCCGGGGTTGGCCGTGTGGTGGCTGATCTGGTGCTGGGCCGCGATGTCGGGCATGATCTTTCGCGGTTCCGCCTGTCGCGGTTCAGCGATGGGTCGAAGATAACGCTGGGGCCAACGCTTTAACCGGGTTTACTCGGGCAGACTGGCAGGATAGCAGACGCGTTTTCCATCTGGGGTTTGGCATGTCTGCACGGTCTTGCGGGATAGATTTTGGCACGTCGAATTCGACTGTGGCGATTGCAGACGCCTCTGGCGCGCGACTGTTGCCGCTGGAAGGCGAACATCGCACATTGCCATCTGCCGTGTTTTGGGAAAGTGACGGGGCCGCCCCGGAATTCGGACGTGCTGCGATTGCGGCTTACGTGCGCGGTGATGATGGCCGCTTGATGCGAGGGCTGAAAAGCACGCTTGGGTCATCATTGATCAACGACAAAACGCGGGTTGGCAACCGGGCCATCAGCTTCAAAGACCTTCTGGCGCGGTTCTTTGGCCATATGAAACTGCGGCTGGATGCGCAGACGGGCGGCGGGATCACGTCAGTGGTGCTGGGCCGCCCGGTGCATTTCGTCGATGATGATGCGCAGGGCGATGCCAATGCCCAATCCGTGCTGGAAGACATCGCCCGCGCCACCGGGTTTACCGACATTGCCTTTCAATACGAACCCATCGCGGCCGCCTTGCAATATGAGGCAGGGATATCGCGTGAGGAACTGGTGCTGATCGTCGATATCGGCGGCGGCACGTCGGATTTTTCCATCGTGCGGGTGTCGCCGGACCGTGCCAAGCTGGCGGACCGTCAGGCGGATATTCTGGCCAATGACGGGATCAGGGTTGGCGGCACCGATTTTGACCGCATTCTAAACCTGTCCGATGTGATGCCGCATCTGGGGTATCTTACGCCAACAGGCGGCGGCAAGGGGGTGATGCCACGGCATTATTTCCTTGATCTGGCAACATGGCACCGCATCAACATGCTGTATACCGGGCACACGATGACGGACCTGAAGGCGCTGCGCCATGTGGCTGACCGCCCGGAATTGATCGACCGGATGATCAAGGTTGTGACCGCCCGCAGCGGCCATTCGCTGGCCATGGCTGTGGAGGAGGCGAAAATCGCGCTGTCAGAGGCAGAGGTGGCACGCATTGCGTTATCCCAATTCACCGGCGGCCCGAACCCCCTTGCCACGAGGCTGCGCTTTGATGAGACGGTGGCCGTGCCCGTGTCGCGTATCACGTCCACGCTGGAAACCCTGCTGGTGCAGGCGGGCCTGCAGGCTGGCGACA
>JACMNW010000379.1 GCA_014378345.1 Pseudorhodobacter sp.
CACGCGCCCGCGCCTCGGTCACGTCAAGCGCTAAGGCGCGCAACCAATCAAGTTTCAGGCCGCTCTGCCTGTCGACCAACAAGGCCGAACCGATTTTGACAACCAGCCGCTTTGCCGCCCGAACATCTGGGGCAACCAAGGGCTTTAAGGCTGCCATGGCGTATCATCCACCACCGGGGCCTCGAACTTGATCTGGGCGTAAAGCACGCGCAGCACGTCAGTCAAACCCATACCCGACACGCCGGATATCACATGCACCGGGCCGCCCGATGCCTTTTCAAGTGCCTTACGCCGCGCCGTTATCGTCTTAGCATCCAATGCATCACATTTGTTCAACGCAACCACGCGGGATTTATCGCCCAGCTCTTCGGCATAAGCCTCCAGTTCCGTCACAATGGTGCGGTAATCCTTAGTGATGGTCGATGACGTGCCATCAACCAGATGCAGCAATACCTTGCAACGTTCCACATGCGCCAAAAATTGCATGCCAAGGCCCCGGCCTTCGGAAGCACCTTCAATCAGGCCCGGAATATCGGCCATCACGAATTCTGCGCCGTCCACCCCAACAACCCCAAGGTTCGGTACCAAGGTGGTGAACGGGTAATCCGCAATCTTGGGCCTCGCGTTCGATACTGCCGCCAGAAACGTTGATTTGCCTGCATTGGGCAGGCCCACGAGCCCGGCATCGGCGATCAGTTTCAGGCGCAACCAGATCGTGCGTTCTACACCTTCCTGCCCCGGATTGGCGCGGGTGGGCGACCGGTTGGTCGAGGATTTGAACGCAAGGTTGCCCCAACCACCGTTGCCACCACGCGCAAGCTGCACACGCTGGCCAACCGTCACCAGATCGGCAATCACGGTTTCTTCGTCTTCATCCAAAATCTCGGTGCCCAGTGGCACACGCAAAATCACGTCATCCGACGTTTTGCCGGTGCGTTGCGCGCCCATGCCGGGCTGGCCGGATTTGGCAAAAAAATGCTGCTGATAACGAAAGTCGATCAGGGTGTTTAACCCCTCGACAGCTTCGGCGTAAACAGACCCGCCACCGCCGCCATCGCCGCCATCCGGGCCTCCGAATTCAATGAACTTCTCGCGCCGGAACGACACGCAGCCAGCCCCACCGCCGCCAGAGCGGATATATACTTTGGACAGATCAAGAAACTTCATGGGAGACAGCTTTCAAACTAAGGTCATCAGCCGATACAGGATGACAGGCTCCGCCTCAAGCGGTGCTGACAGTTCTGCTGTCTGGCTACGAAAATGAGCAGGCAAATGCTCTATTCAGTCTAGCTTCAACGTATATGTCCATGTCGGCACCCGGGCGTTACGCGCGACGCTAAAAGTTTCCGCATCACCAAGATACTGAAATCCCGCATTTGTGACAACTTGCCCAGACCGTGGGTTATCTTGAAACACCTCGGCAAAAATGGTCCGGTTCTTTTGCGGGTTGGCCGCAACCAGGCCGCGAACAGCTTCGGATGCAAATCCCAGGTGCCAGAATGATGGGGCCACCCAATAGCCAATCTCAGATTGCCCCCGGTCCATCCGCTTTAGCGAAATGACACCCATGACCTCAGCAAAACCAGAGGCCGTGCCATCCATCACCCAGATATCTTCGTCTACGCCGTGCACCATAGCGCGGGCAACAAAGGCCTCTGCCGCACCCGGCGGCAACGGGTGCGGAATAGACTGTGTGCCGCGCGCCACCCGCTCGTCCCCCGCATACATGGCGAACAGGCCCGTATCGGAAATGCGCGCAGCGCGCAAAACCAAACGGCCTGCGGCAATTTGGCCGTCTAAGATGGTGGCAGGCACATGCAAGGTCATGGCAGTCTCACTCAGTTTGCTATCCCGACGGCCCTTTGGCACAACGGCGTGGCATTTCTTTGGTAATCTTGCGTCACCGAGATGGTGATGCAGGCGCTTATTTCAACAATGGCTCACACTGTGCATCCCCAAAGCGAAGGGACCGGCCTCTCGGCCGATCCCTTGGTTACATCGGAAATGTAACGGTTCGGCTTATTCGGCGGCTTTCAGGGCCGGCAGGACGGAAATAAATGTGCGTCCCTTCATACCCTTTTTGAAGGTCACGTGGCCCTCGACCTTAGCGAAAATCGTGTGGTCCGTACCCATACCAACGCCATCGCCAGGAAACCACGTGGTGCCGCGCTGGCGCACGATGATATTGCCCGGGATGGCAGCTTGGCCGCCGAACAGTTTCACGCCAAGACGCCGACCAGCCGAGTCGCGGCCGTTGCGGGATGAACCGCCTGCTTTTTTGTGTGCCATGGGGGATTACTCCTTTGCAGCGGCGGCTTTGACAGCGCGCTTTGGTTTTGCAGGGGCTTCCACGGCTACAGGTGCAGCGGTGGTGTTATGGGCGATGCGGCGGGCAATTTGGGTGCCGACAGCTTCGGCCATGCCGGTTTTGTCAGCGCCAACAGCTAACACATCAGTCACACGCACCAGCGTCAGATGCTGGCGGTGGCCTTTGGTCCGCTGCGAAGAATGCTTACGACGACGCTTGACGTAGTGGATGACCTTTTCACCCTTGATCTGTTCGATCACTTCGGCTTGCACGGCGGCACCTGCCACAAAGGGCGCGCCAATGGTGACAGACTCGCCGCCAACCATCAAAATCTCATTGAACTGGATCTTATCCCCAGCAACGCAAGCCAGCTTTTCCAAGCGAAGAATATCCCCCGCTTGAACCTTATACTGCTTGCCGCCTGTTTTCAGGACCGCATACATCGTCTTTCCTTTTCTTGCTCCGCATCCTGTGGCCCCTGACTGGCAGGTGTTTCGGGTTTCCCCGCCTCGGACAGCGCGCCCTGATGGGCGACATTGAATATCACAAGCCGGGATTCGCACCCCGCCAAGTTGCGCGCTTATGGGGGAGCGGTGGTTGGCTGTCAAGCAAGATGCGGCGCTTATAACATACTCATCATCTGCAAAATATTGCGCGCAAATCAAAGGTTACTTGCTTTGACGGGCGGTGCACCTACAGCTTTTTCCAGAACAACGAAATGAAATTTGGGGACACCAGATGCGTTCAGTGCCAGCTTCATTGCTCTGGTTGTCTTTGCCTCTGCGGGATGTGCCCAAGAGGTTACTGTTGATCTGAAAAATCAATTCATCACCGAAGATATGCAAACACTGGTGCCCCATATTGGCGGGCGCGTGTTGGCCAAAACCCTGCCTGCGCATATGCCGAAGCTCTGTCTTACACGCACGAATGGCCAGCCCGCTACTTTGAGGCTGACTTTACCGGCGCAGACATTTTGGTGATTTTCGATGATCCCGCAAACGAATACCGTGTTTTGATAGATGATCTGGCCCCCATCACGTTGGCCCAGCCGGGTGCGCCAGAGGTTGCAGTCAAAGGGCTTAAAGATGGCTCGCACCACATCCGGTTAAAAAAGATGACGGAAAGCGCTTGGATTATTGGCTCGTTTGACGGCTTTTACTTACCTAAAAGGGCGCAGGGTGGAGCAGCAAAGCCAAGACTTCGGCAAATCGAATTTATCGGCGATTCAGGTATGACCGGGTATGGCATCCGGTCCGCCTCGCGCACTTGTACCCAAGACAAGGTGCGCCTGCTATCGGACACGCAAATCGGCTATCCGGCGCTCTTGGCAAAAGCGCTGGATGCCAACTATCAGCTGAACGCGATTTCTGGCCGGGGCATGATCCGCAGTTATGGCGGCACCAATGCGCAAGACGACAAGACTTATGCTTACCCGAATATTTTACCAGACGTTGGTGCTGGCGTTGACGATCTTTCGCAACATAGAAAGACTGAGGACAGAAACCCCTGAAAAGCCTCGCCGTTTTCGTTTCAGATATCTTCACCATGCATCTGCTTGGCCGCCGCCCGCCCAAGTTGGTCTGAGATATCAGTAAACAAAAGATTGAAACCTGCAAACACGGCGGCGTTCAAGGCTTTGCCCTCTTTCAGTTCAGAAAACGAGATATAAGCCTGCATATCGTCGTCAGAAAGCGGCTGATAGGCAAGCGCCAGATAGGGGTAAAGCCACGTTTCCGTTTCAGTACGGATAGCAGGTTCCTGCGACCAGACATTTTGCAACATTTCGTCTTCCGTCATGCCGTCTTGCAACCCGCCTGCCGCAGCCATGCCTTTGAAAAACGCTAAATTGGCGTTTAGCGCCCCGGCAACATTCATCTCGATCAAATCATTGGTTTGCGCAAACTCTCTGATTACATCGAGACGCGGATCGCCCATTGCTGCCAAGTCTTCGACGTGCAGCTTTGCAGCGTTTTCGATGTCTTTATCTAACAATGCGCGTCGGGCCTCGATTTCAAGCAGCAAAATACGTTGCCCTCGATCTGATGCAAAGAAAGCTTCAATCACATCCAATGTTTTCAAGTCTGCCACGCTAAGTTCTGCGATGAGGGCCTTATCAAACAAAGATTTCATTTCGGACGTATCGTAGATGCCAGCAACAATGGCATCCCAAGCAGCGCCTCCCTTGCCAGGAAACATCTCGGCCTCAAGGGTTTTTCCATAGTCTACGCCCTCTGCCTGCATTACCGACAGAACGCCTGTAATCTGCAGTGTTGACGATAGCCGCAATATTCTTTCCGCATGATCGGTGGTCGCGGTTGCCTGACTAAGGAAAACCATGCCGTCGCCGCCCCCTGAAATTGACCGGTCTGCAAGCGAAGGCCCTGCAGACACAGCAAAAAACAACAGACCGAACAGACTTAGCACGTTCATGGAACACTCTTTCAAACAAGTGGGTTGCGACGTCCAACACCCTAGCCATGCGCATACCCTTTGCCAAGTCACACCAACCCACGTTGAGGTGAACATGCAGAATACAGACAAGACCGTGGCTGCTTTTCCGTGTGATTTCAGGCCTTGCGATTTCAGGGTTGCAAGCCTGATCCGACCCCGCTAAGCCCCCGGCACGATCCCTTCCGCGGAGAGGTGGCAGAGTGGTCGAATGCGGCGGTCTCGAAAACCGTTGTCGGTTTGCGCCGACCCAGGGTTCGAATCCCTGTCTCTCCGCCACCAATCCAAGTTGCGAGAAGCCAAAAGGACTATTTTACCTAAGACGTTAAGCCTCGCGAAGCGGAAGTTGACTTTGCACCCGGCATACCTTGTTTTTTATCAGCCTAAATCTGCAAAGGCCAAGCGCTTATGGGATGTAAGCTTTGCATTGGCCGTACTTTATATTTAACGCCTTAGCCCCAGCAAGATATTGTTTTTGCAATATAGTCCGGTGACCCAAATTGCGAGGACCGCCAGATTGTTGCCTGCCAACCGCATGTAGAAAGCGCATAAAATTATGTGAATGTGGAATGGGACGGGTTGCAATCATGTCTCGAACAGCCTCAGGACGAGGTCTTGGGATGATCTGGGTCAAGCTTTCCCATCGCGTTTCATTCCACTCTTCCAACACAGTTGCCGACTTAAACCGGGGAAGGCGTAGCTAAGCCGAATGGATTAGGTGATTTCAGCCATGCGGTCAGAACCTAACTGAATGGGATCATCCGGAAGAAGCGTTGCCCGACAACGCTTTTTTATCAATATTTCCGCTGTTTATGATCGATAAAATTTTAGAATAAGGGTTTCCCCGATGCCAACTCCCATTTTGGATGGTTCACTCGCCGACTGGTCAACCTCGACCCGGCTTGATTCACTGCAAACCGGGGCAGCTGGTTTTGCATTATATGGGCAAGGCGACGCCGCATCGTTTTACTTTGCCATTTCTGCTCCCCCGGCCACTTCGATAGGGACAAACACGACGATCTGGATCGACACAGACCTGAACGCGACAACCGGATATTCCATTTTTGGTGCGGTCGGTGCCGAGTACAACATAAACATAGACAGTTTAGGCGTTGTACGCCTTTACACCGGCGGAGCAGGCCAGACGGAAGTTGCCGTGCTTACGTCAGCCTCCAGCGGCGATGGATCCATTATCGAGATCGCATTACCGAAATCACTGCTATCTGGTTCGCCAGACTTGGTGCGCGTTTATGCCGATGTCAACGACGCGACATATTTGCCAAATACTTACTCCGGCACGAATTTTCTTGTTGATACGCGGCCCCCCGTGACTGTGGGCAATATCACGGTTGACGGCACGGTCAGCGAATGGGGCGCTGACACCCGGCTTGATACAGCCACTAGCGGGTCGCCAGCGGTCGCTGTTTACGGCGATGCACAGGCAGGCCAGTTCGTTTTTGCGCTCACGACTGACGGCACCAAGATTGGGCCGGGAACGACGATTTGGCTGGACACAGACGTAAATCGGTCAACCGGATTCCATATTTTCGGGGCCGCAGGAACTGGCGCAGAATTCAACGTAAACATCTCGTCTGATGGCGTGGCTAAGCTTTACACCGGAAACGCAGGTCAGACTTTCGTTGCGGACATCACCTACCGGACCAACGCAGACGGAACCGGACTTGAACTTGCCATTCCTCGGGCACTGTTGGGGATGACGACCGGCACCCCCGGTGCCGTTCGTGCCTATGTCGATGTAAACAATTCAATTTTCGACCCGTCGGATTACGCCAGCACCAGTTATGTGGTGGCCGAGGATGCGCCCGCCGCATCGTCCTCGCAGCGGATTGCAATCGTCTATTCCGAAACTTCGGCCGCTAATTTCTATGACAAAACGGCTTATGGCCAGCTTTTCATGTCTGCGCAAAATCAGGCGCGGCAAGCCGGGCTGCCGTTTGATTTGCTGTCAGAATCTGATCTGACCAACGTCGCCATGTTGTCGCAGTATAAAGCGATTGTATTTCCCGGCTTCCAAAACGTACCGGCAGGCCAACTTAATGCAATAGAATCAGCACTGACCCAAGTTTCCAAAATCTATGATGTCGGTCTGATCGCCGCCGGAAATTTCATGACCAACAGCGAAACCGGCGCTGCATTTGGCGGCGATTCCTATGCAAGGATGAAGTCGCTTCTGGGTGTCACGCTGGAACAATCTGGCACAACAGCAGGCGTCGACGTCATTTCTGGGTCAGGTAGCAATCCAATCCTCGAAACCTATACCCCAGGGTCTGTTGTCGGGAATTACACAAATACCGGCTATCAGTCTTTCGTTGACATTACCGGGCACGGCCAGGTTTTGTTCGATCAACGTATCCATACGGCAGGTGGCACCTCCAATGTAAACGGCGTCATCGCGACAACGACCGATGCGCGAAACGTACATTTTGCGTCGGATGCATTGATTGGCAACAGCAACATCTTGGGCGAAGCGCTCGACTGGGTGCTGAACGGCAACGCTATTGACGTGTCCCTTTCAATGACGCGGGGGACGGCACTTTTTGACTCGCGCACCGATATGGATCAATCGCAAGAGATATCCGATGTCGTGGCGCAGACGCCAAACATATATGACCGTCTTTTGCCGATCGTGCAAAGCTGGCACGATGCCTACGGATTTGTTGGATCATTTTATGTGAATATAGGGGCAAATTCCCCGGATCAGATGACCAATTGGGCCATATCCAAGCCAATTTACGATCAGCTGATGGCAATGGGCAACAGTATCGGCAGCCATTCCTGGACCCACCCCGACAACACCAATCTTATGTCGAATGCAGACCCTGCCTTGGCTGCGTTGTTGCTTAAGGTTGATCCACGGTTGCCAGGCGCAGTGGACCCGGCGACCCTGACCGCCGCGGAGAAAGCCATTCTGTTTAATTCTTTCACCTTCCAGTTCGAATATTCGAAATACATGCTTGAAAAGCAGTTGGGTGTTCCGATCACAGGACTGGCCGTACCGGGCGCGCCCGAAAAGATCCAGGCGGCGCTGCAACTCATGCAAGGGTTTGATTACATTACCGCGGGCTACTCGTCGCAGGGCGCAGGCTATCCCGGCGCTTTTGGTTATGTGGATCCGACCCATACAAATACGGTCTATCTTGCGCCGAACATGAAGTTCGATTTTACCTTGATCGGGTTTGAGAACCTGACACCTGCGCAAGCGGCAGCGGAGTGGATGATCGAAATGGCCCGGATCACGGCGCATTCGACGACGCCCATTATTTCTTTCCCGTGGCATGACTACGGGCCTACAAACTGGAATCTCGGTGATCCGATCCCGAAAACCTATACTCAGGAAATGTTCACCAACGCCATCGCTGCCGCCGCGGCAAGCGGGGCCGAATTCGTAACGGGTGCTGACCTTGCCGGCCGGATCAAAACGTTCGGTCAAAGCAATCTTTCAATCACCCGCGCAGGTAGTGTTATTACTGCGGCGGTAACCTCAACCGATGCGGGAAGGTTCGCAATCACCGTCGAAGACGGTGCCAAAATCGCCAGCGTCGGCAACTGGTATGCCTATGACGACACCAAGGTTTTTCTTCCCAAATTGGGCGGCACATTCCAGATTACACTGGGCACAGTTGCGCAAGACGCGACCCATCTTGTAGCCCTGCCACAACGGGCCGACCTTACTTCGGTGACCGGCAACGGCAAGGACCTTAGTTTTACTTTCGCAGGGGTTGGTGCGGCGGGGATTATTCTCAAAACTCAAGGAACCGAGGCGGTTATTGTGACAGGCGCCGATAGCGGCACACTAGAACCTACGCGTCTGACAATCGGCTTTGGTGTCCAAGGCACCCATTCGGTGGCGGTAACTTATGCAGCCGGTTCGTCTGCAAATGGAACGTCGGGAAACGACATCATTCTCGGCGGGTCAGGCATCGACAACGTCAATGCCGGCGACGGCAATGATACCATCTACGGTGGCGCAGGTGCAGATATTCTGAACGGTGGGCTTGGTATCGACCAGTTCAGGGATCTTGGCGGCGGCGACCAGGTTGATGGTGGTGGCGGGGTCGATACTGCGCGTTTGGCTGGGCTGCGAAGCGGTTACAGCATCAACACTATAAACGGCGTAACCACCCTGACCGATATCGATGCGTCAAACGGCAATATCGGCACGGCAACCCTGCGCAATCTTGAAACGCTTGTCTTCGATGATCAGTCTGTGACACTCGACACCATGACGTTCGCGATCATCACGGTGACGTTGACCAACTCGAACAATACCTATGTCGCGCCGACAAACGACTATTACATCGTAAACGGTCTGGGCGGAAACGACACGATTACTACGGCCAACGGCAATGATACGATCAATGGCGGGCTCGGCATTGACACCATGTTTGGCGGCGGCGGAAATGACGTTTTCCTTGTTGATGCAAACTCCGGGCCTGACCGCTTTGACGGAGGCACTGGCTATGACGTTGTGCAAGCAAACGCGGCGAATGTAGGCCTAATTTATGCAGCTACCAACTTTGTCGGCATTGAGGAACTTTCGTCGGGCGGCTTTGCTGGCGTCCGGGTAATTGGAACGAACGCTGCAGACACCATAGATCTTTCCAGCCTGATCCTGACTGGTATAAGCGAGATCAACGCTGGTAACGGCAAGGATATAGTAACCGGATCGTCCATTGCCGATACAATCAACGGTGG
>JACMNW010000380.1 GCA_014378345.1 Pseudorhodobacter sp.
AAGCGGGCCTCTGCCGCGTTTCGGGCGGCCATGCGGGTGTCTTGCACGAGGACCGACTTGGCAACAGGAAGGGAATGGGCGGGCATTCGTACTGCTCCCGGTATTAGCGCACAATCAACAGGGCGACCACGTTCAGGATCAAGGTTATGACAAACAGGGTCATGCCAAGAGCGAAGGCGACAAGGGTTTCGGGGGCGGCGAAGTCAGTGTCGCCGGTCAATTGACTGACGATTTTGACGGTGATTGTTGTCATCGCCTCAAACGGATTGAGGCTTAGTTTGGCAGCGGCCCCTGCCCCCATGGTGACGATCATCGTCTCACCTATCGCGCGGCTGGCGGCCATCAGGACGGCACCCATGATGCCCGGCAGTGCAGCAGGAAGGACGACTTGGCGGACAGTTTCCGATGGTGTGGCACCAAGGGCGTAGGAGCCATCGCGCAAAGATTGAGGTACGGAATTAATGATATCGTCAGATAGCGAGGATATGAACGGAATGTTCAGGATACCAATCACCAATCCGGCGGTCAGGGCTGATGCCCCGCTATCACCAAGCCCCAAAGGTTGCGCCAGATAATCGCGCAGGAAGGGGCCAACGGTGACCAAGGCGAACAGGCCGAAAACGACGGTGGGGATGCCTGCGATCAGCTCGATCAGCGGTTTGATCCAGCCACGGGCCGCTTGGCTCGCGTATTCGGCCAGGTAAATGGCAGCGAACAGGCCGATGGGAACGGCGACGATCATGGCAATGAAGCTGATATAAAGCGTGCCCCAGAGCAGGGGAAGGATGCCGAGGTCTGATCCGCCTTTGAAATTGGGCGACCATGTCAGGCTGAAGAAAAAGTCTTGAAACGGGTATTTGCCAAAGAAAGAGGCGGTTTCTGTTAACATCGAGGCGACGATGCCGAGGGTGGTTAAGATGGCGATGGAAGAGGCGGCGATAAGCAGGCCTTGGACCACAAGTTCAACGCGGTTGCGGGCACGGAAATCTTTGGTGGTGGCGCGGTAGGCTATGGCAAATCCTGCCAATGCCAGCGCAAGGGTTAATGCCGTGCGCAGGATGGCTCCGGTGGCGGTGAGGCCCCGATAGGCTTGCGCGGCGGCAAGTGTTTGCGGCGAGACGTCAGACCCAAGCGCCACGCCAAGATCAGCCAGTTTGGCGCGCAGGTCAGCGGTGGCGGCAAAATTTGCTGCGTCTTCGGCGGACATCGCGCCGTTGGCCACAGCGGCATCAAGACCGCCCGCGACGCGGCGGACATCAGACATCAGCAGGTCGAGCGACGATCCTGCGGTTAAGGTTTCTGCTGTGAAAAAGCTGGCAATGCGGGATTCTATGACCATGGGCTGGATGATCAGCCATGCCGCCAGCCCGATAAATGCCGGGAGAGCGACCATGATGACGCCGTGCCAGCCGTAGGAGTTAGGCAATGAGTGCAGATCACGCGGATTGCCTTGCACCGAAGCCAAGGCGCGATTGCGACAGAGCTGGAAGGCCGCGATGGCCAGCACTATGATCAGGGTAAGCAGGAAGATAACGGGCATCTGGCATCCTGTTGGGATATGTAAAAAGGGCGGCGCTTTTCAGCACCGCCCTCGTTTAGGATTCGCTTATTCTAGCGGGCCCATCGGTGTTTCTGCTTCAATCGCAGCTTGGGTTGCGGCGAGTTCAGGGTCGGAAACAAGGCCGTAAGCGGCAAGCGGGCCGTCTGGGCCTGCGATATCATCGGACATAAAGAAGGTGATGTATTCTTTCAGGCCGGGGATCACGCCGATATGCGCTTTTTTGACGTAGAAGTAGAGCGGGCGCGACACCGGGTATTCAGCCGAGGCGATGGTTTCGACCGAAGGTACAACGCCGTTCATGGTGGCTACACGCAGCTTGTCGGTGTTATTTTGGTAGAACGAAAGACCGAACACGCCAACACTTTTTGGATCAGCCTCAATGCGGGCAAGCGTTTCCGTATAGTCGCCGTCGATATCGACGGATTTGCCATCAGTGCGCAATTCGTGGCAAGCTTTTTTGGCATTGGCTTCTTTTTCTTTGTCGTCTTTGCCCTCGGCGACAGCAAGGAACAGATCAAGCGCGCCGGTTTCTTTGCAGCCAGCCTCGATCACTTTCACATCAAACACTTCACGCGTGCCGTGCTTGGTGCCAGGCACATAGACCAGAATATCTTGCGCAGGCAGAGCAGCGTTTACATCGGCCCAAGTTGCACTTGCGTTAGGAACCAGCGCGCCGTCTTTGGCGACCTGTGCTGCAAGCGCCAAATAGATATCAGATGGCGTGTAGGCAAATTCAGGGCCAGTGCTGGACGAGGCAAAGACAATGCCATCATAACCGATGCGAATTTCCATCAGCTCGCCCACGCCATTTGCGGCGCACAGATCAAGGTCGGATTGTGAAATGCGCGACGACGAGTTGGCGATATCGACGGTATTTTCACCGACGCCTTCGCACAACTTTTTGCGGCCAGCGCCCGAACCACCACCTTCAACTACCGGAGTTGGGAACTTGGCGTTTTCGCCGAAAGCTTCGGCGACGATGGTGGCATAGGGCTGCACTGTCGACGATCCAGTGATTTGCAACTGGTCGCGGGCAGCGGCGGCACCGACGGACAGGGCCGTGATGGCAAGCGCCGATACGGAAATCTTCATAAGGGACATACATTTCTCCTGCTTAAAACGAGTGGACCGCATGGCTGCGAACCTGCGCATCGTCTAACCTTCGGGTTGCACTGTTTTGTGTCAGTTATGTAACAGATTTATGACAAACCTTAGCGACGGTACCGCAAACTATGCGTCTGGCAATATTACGGTAAACACACTGCCTTTTCCCAGATCACTTTCGATTCGAAAGCGGCCCCGGTGGCGATTGATGATGTGTTTGACGATCGCCAAGCCCAAACCTGTACCGCCTTTTTCGCGGCTGCGGTGGCTATCAACGCGGTAGAATCGTTCCGCCAAGCGCGGCAGGTGAAGGGCATCTATACCCTCACCCTGATCCGCGACGTCCACCTTGATCGCGGGCGCGCGCAGGTTCGGATCGCGCGGATCGCGGCTAATATTAACAGTGACAGTCTTGCCCGCCGCCCCGTATTTTATCGCATTTTCGATCAGGTTATGGAAAACTTGGGTCAGTTGATCTGCGTCGGCGGGCAGTTTCAGGGGACCGGGAAGGCCCGTGACCCTGACCACGACACCCGCCGCGTCAGCCATAGGTTTCAGGGTGGCCGTTGCCATTGCAATGATTGCTGAAAGATCAACCAATTCTGTCGGGCGCACACGTTCTTCCGCCTCGACCCGACTAAGATGCAAAAGATCGCGCACGAGGCGGTTCATTCGGCCAGCTTCGTGTTCCATGATGCCAAGAAAGCGTTCGCGCGCGACAGGATCATCTTTTGCCGCACCGCGCAGAGTTTCGATAAAGCCAAGAAGTGCGGTCAGAGGTGTGCGCAACTCGTGGCTGACATTGGCCACAAAATCGCGCCTGATTTCACCAATTTGTTCTGCATCAGTGATATCCTCGAACACGCAAAGCGCACCTTGTTGGCCTTCACCCGCAATTGGATTGACGTGCACAAGGTAAGTCACTTCACGCGCGGGGCCGGTGATAACATGGCGCGCTTGGCCCGCTTGCCGGTGGCGTAACGTCCCCTCTATCGCGTCAAGCAGGCTGGGCTGGCGCAGGGTCAAGATATAATGCCGCCCCTCCAGTCCAGGGCCAAACAAGGATTTTGCATGCGCATTCAGGGCGATGATGTGATCGGCCTGATCGATCACAAGGGCAGGCATTGGCAAGCCGTCAAGCACTGACAAAACAAGCTGACTATTCATAGCACTTTCCCTTTCGCGTTCCCGTCACGGTGTAGCGGTACGGCTCGTGGCTTGCGAGTCAACAAAGGCAAGACTACCGTTATGGTTGTAGTCAAAAATACTACACAACCATTAGATGCCAAGTGAATAACAGCTCTGCCATTTCACGGCCTTAATTGCAGTTTAACACTTGCCAGTTATGGAAATGGGGTACTGAGGAAAGTTGGGGAATATGGCACAGGACGGATCTTTCAAACCATACATTGCTGCGAATCATGCTGCTGTTACCCTTGTTTCAGAGGTGTACCTTGTAGTTGAGGTACCAAAGACGGTGGGATTCGTGGATGATCTGCCATTGCAGGTTACCGCCTTGCCGATTCTTTTTTCGGCACTGGATCAAAAGCTTGTCTCCAGCATAGCACCAACAAAGGTTGTAATGCCCTTGATGACGCGCAGTTTTGATGCAGCAGAGGTGATAGAACAGCTTTCTGTGTGCGGATATCAGGGTGCAGTCTGGGTTTTGTCACCCAAGTTGCCGAACCGCCGTATGGTGGAGCGTGAATTGAAATCCATGGTAAAGGGCATTCATGTCGAGGTGATCGAGTTGGAAGACATCCGCGCTATGGATGACATTCCCGTTATTCAAATGCTCCGCCCGCACTGAGCAACACTTATTCAGCACTAACAAGGCCGGACCGGAAGCGACGCATATTTGTTTGGTAGCCCGCAGCCGAAAGCAAAAGCTGCGCGCGGGCGTGTTCGTCCAACACGCGCACAACACGGCCCGGCGCGCCCATCACAAGGCTGCCATCGGGAATAATTTTGCCTTCGGTGATCAACGCGCCTGCACCTATCAGGCAGCCCGCACCGATTTTTGCGCCATTCAAAATGGTCGCACCCATGCCGATCAGCGTGCCATCACCAATAATGCAGCCGTGTAATATGGCTTTATGCCCGATGGTGCAGTTTGCACCTATGATCAGTGGATAGTTCACATCTGTGTGCAGCACGCAGTTTTCTTGGATATTTGAGCCCGGACCAACGGTGATACGTTCATTGTCCCCGCGCAGGGTTGCGCCAAACCAAACCGACGCTCCCTGCCCCAGCGTGACTTTGCCGATGATATTGGCGTCAGGGGCACGCCACGTGTCGGGGTGGATTTCGGGGGAAATTCCATCAAGTGCGTAAATCATCGTGCGTCAAATTCCGAATTCAGGGTGCGGACAAAGTTTGAAAGATCTGGCTGCCGATCCCGGCGCAGGCGTTCTGCCACAACGATGGATTTAAGCTCCTCGAACGCGGCGGGCAGGTCTTTGTTGACCAGCACATAATCATATTCGGCCCAATGGCTGATTTCATCACGGCTTTTTGCCATACGTTTTGCAACCACCTCAGCACTGTCTTGCGCGCGGCCTTTCAGGCGCTTTTCTAATTCAGCAATGGTCGGCGGCAGCACGAACACCAGCACGGCATCGTCACGCATGGCTTGGCGAATCTGTTGACCACCCTGCCAATCAACATCAAACAGCACGTCTTTGCCGTTTTCGAGCGCCGCGGCCACAGGCGCGCGCGGGGAACCGTAGAAGTTTTCAAACACCTCGGCATGCTCCAGCATTTCGCCATCTTTGGCTTGGCGCAGGAAGTCATCGCGGCTTACGAAGTAGTAATCTTTGCCGTTAACCTCGCCTGGTCTGGGGGCGCGCGTGGTGGCGGAGATGGAAAAGCGGATTGCGGGATCCCAAGCCATCAACTGTTTGGCAAGGGTGGATTTGCCCGCGCCGGACGGGGACGAAAGGATCAACAAAAGGCCACGTCTTGCCACGGCGCTATTCCACGTTTTGAACTTGTTCGCGCATCTGATCTATCACGGTCTTCAGGTCAAGCCCGATGCGGGTGAGGGCCAAGGATTGGGCCTTGGAGCACAGGGTATTCGCTTCGCGCATGAATTCTTGTATCAGGAAATCGAATTTGCGGCCAACTTGGCCGGTGTTGGTCAGTAATGTGTGAGCGGCGGTCACGTGAGCAGCTAAGCGGTCAAGTTCCTCGGTGACATCGGTTTTTACCGCGATAAGGGCCAATTCTTGCGCCAAACGGGTGGCGTCTACGCCTTCGGCATTGGCCAGAACGCGCGCAAGTGCGTCGCGCAATGTGGTGTTTGAAGTGGCACTACGCGCGGCGAATTCAGCTGCGGCATTTGCAGTGAGGTTGGCAATAAGGGTGATTTGGGCTTGTATCACATGGGCCAAAGCGGCCCCTTCGGCGGTGCGCATGGCTTGAAAATCTGCGATCAACGGGGTGAGGTCAGCCAACAATTCGGCGCGCAAAGGCATGGTATCATCATCGGTATTTGATTGATCGAGCACGCCGCGCATCACCAGAACATCGGCGTGGCTGGCTTGGGAAAGGGTAACGCCTGCGTTCAACGCGGCTTGTTCAATCTCGGCTATAGCGGTAAGCATTTGGGCCAAAACAGTGTGGTTGACGCGCAGACTGCCCTCGGAATCGCCGCTTTCTTTGCTGACTTTCAGGGTGAGGGACACATTTCCGCGCTGCAACGCCCGGCCCAGATCGGCGCGGATGGCGGGTTCCAATCCGTCGATCCAGTCTGGCACACGCAGGCGCAGATCAAGGCCCTTGCCGTTGACGGACCGGATATCCCACAGCCAGCTATAGCCATGACCGTGCCCTTTGCGCGCGGCAAATCCTGTCATTGAAACTATCATCACCCTATTCCCCCGTAGAAACGCTGCCATTTACCAATTCTGCAGATAGCGCACACGAATCTGCAGCGATGGGTGTATCTTCATCTGTGTAGTGTTGTTCTGCGTTTGATTGACCCCACGTCGGCGTGTGATGCCCCGTGGTCGCCCAGTCGGATAGCAGGCGGTAATGGTAACGACAACTCGGGATGCATGAATTGCCCCGCGAGTCACTGTAAAGGTGTTTTTAGATGGTACATTCGTTTAGGCGGGGTTCTGTGGGCATGGGACAGAACGGTTCCAACAAAGAAGATGGCACGCGGTTTGCGGCCGTTCGCGAAGTGCGCGCCTATTGGGATGCATTGCGCGATGATCAAGACTTGCCACGCCGCGAACAGGTCAACCCGCGCGGCATGGCGGGGGCGTTGCATCAAGTTTTCATGGTAGAACGAATTGCCCCCGGCATGGCACGGTTTCGGTTGGCGGGCATGGAAATTAACGATCTGATGGGCATGGAAGTGCGCGGTATGCCGCTGTCGGCGCTGTTTGATCCGGCGGTTCGGGCGCAGTTGGCGGACCTATTGGAAAAGGTAATGACCACGCGCACGATTGTGGAATTGGATCTTGAGGCGGATCGTGGCATTGGGCGGCCAGCATTGCGGGCGCGGTTGGTGCTGTTGCCTTTGCAAGGTACGGCAGGTGAGGCGGATTTGATTTTGGGCTGTATTGCCTGTGATGGCCAGATTGGCCGCGCGCCGCGCCGTTTTGTGATTGCCCGCGCGTTGGAAAGTGTGATCGACGCGCCTGTCGCAAAGCGGGTGCATCTTTCGATGTCAGACCCGGCAACCAAGACCACGTTTGCGCCGCGCCCTGCCCCAATATTGGTGGCGGAAATGGGGGAGCCTGCTGCGCCGAAGTTTGTGGCCGCAAAACCTGTGGCAGAACGGCCCTATTTGCGGCTGGTACAGTTGGAAAACTAATCAGGTGATGTGCAAAAGGCGGCGCAGATGTGCCGCCTTTTGATAATGTCTGTCCAGGTTACAGCGCGATGCGGCGGCCAGCATCCCGCAGCGAGGACAGTTCTTCCGACACAAGGAACGCCAGTTCCAACGATTGTGATGCGTTCAGGCGCGGATCGCAGGCGGTGTGATAGCGGTCTGACAGATCTTCATCGGTAACTGCCCGCAAGCCGCCGGTGCATTCGGTGACATCTTTACCGGTCATCTCGAAATGCACGCCACCGGGAATGGTGTTTTCCGATTTATGGATGGCGAAGAATTCGCGCACTTCGCGCAGGACGGAATCAAAAGCCCGCGTTTTGTAGCCGCTTGAAGATTTGATTGTGTTGCCATGCATCGGGTCGCAGGACCAAACCACATTGGCCCCTTCTTCACGCACGGCCTTGATCAGGCGCGGCAGGTTTTCCCCGACCTTGCCAGCGCCAAAGCGCGCGATCAACGTCAGGCGGCCCGCCTCGTTTTGCGGGTTCAGCTTGGCCATCAGCACCTTCAGATCATCCGCAGTCGTGGTCGGGCCGCATTTCAACCCAATCGGGTTCAAAACTCCGCGCGCAAATTCAACATGCGCGCCGTCTGGCTGGCGGGTGCGGTCACCAATCCAGATCATATGGCCGGAGCCAGCCACGTTTTGCCCGGTCAGACTGTCGACGCGGCACAGAGCTTCTTCATATTCCAGCAGCAGGGATTCGTGGCTGGTGTAGAAATCGACGGTGCTAAGTGACGGCGCGGTATCTGCGTTCACCCCTGCCGCATTCATAAAATCAAGCGCATCGGAAATGCGGTTACTGAGTTCGCGGTAGCGTTCGGCTTTGTCATGTTCAGCAAAACCCAAGGTCCACGAATGAACGCGGTGGATGTCGGCGAAACCACCGGTAGAAAACGCACGCAGCAGATTCAGCGAGGCAGCGGCTTGCGTATAGGCTTCGAGCATACGCTGGGGATCGGGCATACGCGCCTCGACCGTGGCCTCAAAGCGGTGGATAATGTCGCCCCGGTAGGACGGCAGTTCCACGCCATCAATCATTTCAGTAGGCGCAGACCGTGGTTTGGCGAATTGGCCCGCCATGCGGCCAACTTTGATCACCGGAACTTTTGCGCCGTAAGTCAGCACCACTGCCATTTGCAGCATCACGCGAAAGGTATCGCGGATGTTGTCGGCGGAAAATTCAGAAAAGCTTTCGGCGCAATCACCACCCTGTAGCAGAAACGCGCGGCCTTCACCCGCCAAGGCCAGCTGCTTTTTCAACTTGCGCGCCTCGCCAGCAAAAACGAGTGGCGGGTATTTACCAAGCTGCGCCTCAGCTGCGTTCAGCGCCGCCGCATCGGGATAATCGGGCATCTGCACCCGCGGTTTGGCGCGCCAGTCTGATTTGCTCCAGCCCTTGATCATAGCTTATCTCCGCATTGGTCGATGTTGGGCGGGGTATACGGAACGCTTGCAGTCTTGCAAAGGGCGAAAGGCGGAAAACTGGCGCAATTGGCCTTGCGGAACGCCGGAATTCCTGTTTGCTTGCGCTTTATACGACATAAAAGGTCGCAAGATGCTTACGCAGGTGCAAAAAGCCACGCATATCAGCAAAACCGCCACGCCAAGGCGGTTCGTGTTCCTGTTAATGGATCAATTCACCATGCTGTCGTTTGCCTGCGCGATTGAACCGCTGCGGCTGGCGAATACGGTGATGGGTTACCAAGTTTACAGTTGGGCGCTGGCGGGCGAAGGCGGCAAAGAAGCCATTTGTTCCAACGGCGCGTCATTTCATCTGGATATGGGCCTTGATGAGGTGGACCGCGAAGATATGGTGATGGTCTGCGGCGGTATGGATATTCAACGGTCCACGACGCGGGCGGTGGTGGGCTGGTTGCGCCGGGAATCGCGGCGTGGGGTAACGATTGGCGGCATGTGCACCGGGGCCTATGCTTTGGCCAAGGCGGGGCTGCTGGACGGCAAGAAAGCCACCATTCATTGGGAAAATCAGGATGGTTTTCTTGAGGAATTTGATGATGTTCGCCTGACGAAATCTGTGTTTGTAGTGGATGGCAACCGGATGACCACGGCGGGTGGCACATCGTCGATCGACCTGATGCTAAAGATCATCGCAACGGATCTGGGCGAAGACACTGCCAACAACGTGGCGGATTTGTTGATTTATTCTACTATTCGCACCGATCAAGATACTCAGCGGCTGTCTATTCCTACCCGTATCGGTGTGCGACACCCCAAGTTAAGCCAGGTCATCCAGATGATGGAAGGTGCCATTGAAGAACCGATGAGCCCCGCCGATCTGGCAGAAGAGGTGGGCATGTCGACACGGCAGTTGGAGCGGCTGTTCAGGCGGTATCTGAACCGCAGCCCCAAACGGTACTACATGGAACTGCGCCTGCAAAAGGCGCGCAACCTGTTGATGCAAACAGATATGAGCGTCATCAACGTGGCACTGGCCTGCGGCTTTGCCAGCCCTTCGCATTTTTCCAAATGCTACCGCGCGCATTATAACACAACGCCTTACCGGGAGCGCGGCACCCAAGCGGGCAACGGTTTGGGTGCGCGTTTATCGATTTGATGCGGACTGATAGGTGGCGAATGTGCCTCAGGTTGTGCTTCCCTTGGGTCAATGCACTTTACCATCGAATTAAGAACGACTTTTCGACTTTTATGCCGATTTAAGACGCTTTTCTTTTACAGGGGCGCGCTTTAGGGTCACCGTCAGGATTTAGGTCCAACATGGGAGAGATCAATGAAAAAACTACTTATGGCCACGGCCGTCACCGCGCTGTTCGCGGGTGCCGCATTCGCGGAAGAAATTAAAATCGGCGTTGTGATTGGCTTTACTGGCCCGATTGAATCGCTGACCGGATCAATGGCTGCTGCGGCTGAAATGGCGATGGCAGAGGTTACGGCATCCGGCAAACTGCTTGGTGGATCGACCGTCACGTCGGTGCGTGCCGATGATACTTGCGGCGATGCTGCTGCGGGTACGGCTGCAGCGGAACGCGTTGTCACCGCCGACAAAGTAAACGGCATTATGGGTGGCGATTGTTCTGGCGTGACTGGCGCAATTTTGCAAAACGTAGCGCGCCCGAATGGCATCGTTATGGTATCGCCATCGGCCACGTCGCCGGCACTTTCGACCGCAGAAGATGATGGCTTGTTCTTCCGCACAGCGCCGTCTGACGCGCGTGAAGGCGAAGTTATGGCAGACATCTTGACGGAAAAAGGCGTAAAATCGATTGCGTTGACCTATACCAACAATGACTATGGCAAGGGTCTGGCTGACGCGATTTCGACATCGTTTATTGCCAAAGGCGGCGTTGTGACGATCAACGCAAGCCACGAAGACGGCAAGGCAGATTATTCCGCTGAAGTGGCCGCGTTGGCTGCTGCTGGCGGTGATCTGCTGGTTGTTGCAGGCTACCTTGATCAGGGCGGCAAAGGCATCATACAGAATTCGTTGGACACCGGGGCTTTCACCAAGTTTGGTCTGCCCGGCGGTATGGTGGGTGACAACCTGCCACTGGCGATTGGTGCAGCACTTGATGGGTCTTATGGTCAGGTAGCACAGTCGGATTCGGCTGGCGCCGCTATCATGGTGGAAATGGGCAAAGCGGCAGCAACACCGTTTGACGCGACCTCGCCCTACACGATGGAAAGCTATGACGCCGCAGCGCTTATGATGCTAGCCATGCAGGCTGCCGGATCTTCTGATCCGAAAGTCTACAAAGAAAAGATCATGGATGTGGCAAACGGTCCGGGCGAAAAAATCCTTCCCGGCGAATTGGCCAAGGGGCTGGAGCTGTTGGCGGCTGGCACCGATATCGATTATGATGGCGCATCAGGCGTAGAACTGATCGGACCGGGCGAATCTGCCGGACGTTACCGCGAGTTCGAAGTTAAGGGCGGCAAATACGAAACGATTAAGTTCCGTTGATTTGTTAACACTAAAGTAATGGGGGCGGCCCGGGGGATTAACCCGGGCCGTTGCCACAGATAGAACCTGCACGCTTTGCTTTAGGGCAAGGAAATGAGGCGGGTCTCCAAGGGAAATTGCATGATTGGTGTTGAAAACCTGCACAAGCACTTTGGTGGCTTTCATGCCGTTGATGGTGCGTCTTTGCAGATCAAATCTGGGTCCATCACAGGCCTGATCCGGCCAAATGGCGCGGGCAAGACCACGTTGTTTAACGTGATCGCGGGGCGTTTGCCACCGACGAGCGGTCGCGTAACGATGGGCGGGATCGATATCACCGGGCTGCCACCGCATCAGTTGTTCGCCAAGGGCTTGCTGCGCACGTTTCAGATTGCGCATGAATTTTCGTCCATGACGGTGCGGGAAAACCTGATGATGGTGCCCGAAAACCAAGCGGGCGAAAGCCTGATGAATGCATTTTTCCGGCGCAAAGGTGTGGCGTTGGAGGAAAAGCGCATTCGCAACAAGGCCGATGAGGTATTGGAGTTTCTGACCATCAGCCATCTGGCCAATCAACGGGCGGGCAATATTTCCGGCGGGCAGAAAAAGCTGTTGGAACTGGGCCGCACCATGATGGTAGATGCGAAGATCGTGTTTCTGGATGAGGTCGGCGCAGGTGTGAACCGTACTCTGCTGAACACTATCGGCGATGCGATTATTCGGTTGAACAAAGAGCGCGGTTATACGTTTTGCGTGATTGAACATGACATGGATTTTATCGCGCGTCTGTGCAACCCGGTGATCTGCATGGCCGAGGGCAAGGTTTTGGCCGAAGGCACGGTGGACGAAGTAAAAAACGACGAGCGGGTGATCGAGGCGTATCTCGGCACTGGGTTGAAGAACAAGGTGAAGGGGGAAGCGGCGCATGGCTGACCCCTTCCTGATTGGCGAGGCGATGACCGGGGGCTACGGCCCGGTCGATATCCTGCATTCGTGCACCATCGCCGTGAACAAGGGTGAAATCGCCGTGATCGTTGGCCCGAACGGGGCTGGTAAATCGACCGCGATGAAGGCGGTGTTTGGGATGTTGAACCTGCGTGGTGGCCGGGTGCTGCTGGAGGGGGAGGATATTACCAGGCTTTCGCCGCAAGCTCGTGTGGCCAAGGGCATGGCCTTCGTGCCGCAGACGTCGAATATCTTCACCTCGATGACGGTGGAAGAAAACCTTGAGATGGGGGCGTTTTTGCGCCGTGATGACATCAGGAATACGATGGATCAGATTTACACCCTGTTCCCAATCCTGAAGGCCAAGCGCTATCAGGCGGCGGGGGAATTGTCTGGTGGGCAGCGCCAACAGGTGGCGGTGGGGCGCGCATTGATGACCCAGCCAAAGGTTTTGATGCTGGACGAGCCGACAGCGGGGGTATCGCCCATAGTGATGGACGAGCTGTTTGACCGGATTATCGAGGTGGCCCGCACCGGGATTTCCATTCTGATGGTGGAACAGAATGCCCGACAAGCGCTTGATATTGCGCATTCAGGCTATGTTCTGGTGCAGGGGGCCAACCGGTTCACCGACACTGGGCAAGCATTGCTGGCCGACCCCGAGGTTCGCCGTAGTTTCTTGGGGGGCTAAGCCATGGACATCCTTAACGCCCTGGTGGCTTTCCTTAACTTCGTCTTCATACCCGGCCTTGCCTACGGTGCACAACTGGCCATTGGCGCACTTGGGGTGACGTTGGTCTTCTCCATCCTGCGGTTTTCCAACTTTGCGCATGGCGATACCATGGCGTTTGGCACCATGTGGGCGATCCTGATCACATGGTGGTTTCAATCCATAGGCATCAGTCTTGGGCCGCTGCCGACCGCCCTGCTGGCGATACCCTTTGCTATTGTCATTACCGCTGGAATGCTGTTGGGCACCGACAAGTTAGTTTACAGCTTTTACCGCAAGCAAAAGGTGGCACCCATCATAATGGTGATCGTGTCCGCCGGTGTGATGTTCATCATGAACGGGCTTGTACGCCTGATCATCGGGGTGGAGGAGCAAAGCTTTGCCGATGGATCGCGGTTTGTGCTGGCAGCGGCAGATTTCAAAGCATGGTCCGGCCTAAAAGAAGGGCTGGCGATCAAAACCACTACGGCGGTTACGCTGGTGACCGCGATTGTAACTGTGGCCCTGCTGTTCTGGTTCTTGCAAAAAACCCGTACCGGAAAATCCATGCGGGCGTTTTCGGACAATGAGGATCTGGCGCTGCTATCGGGTATCAACCCCGACCGGGTGGTCCAGGTGACATGGATTATTACCGCGGCTTTGGCGGTGATTGCGGGCACGTTGTATGGGCTTGATAAATCGTTCCGGCCTTTCACCTACTTCCAGCTGCTTTTGCCGATTTTTGCGGCGGCCATTGTGGGGGGCCTTGGGTCGCCCATCGGGGCGATTGCGGGCGCGTTTGTGGTGGCGTTTTCCGAGGTTGTCGTAACCTATGCTTGGAAAAAGGTTCTGGGGTATCTGCTGCCAGTTGATTGGGCGCCGGACGGGCTGACGCAGCTTTTGTCGACGGATTACAAAGTTGCCGTCAGTTTTTCTATCTTGATCATCGTATTGCTGTTCATGCCCACCGGGCTGTTTAAGGGAAAATAGGCATGGCACAGCATCATCCAGACGCGAAAAGCACGACCCTGCGCAATATACTGCTTTTTGCAGCGGTAGGTTTTCTGTTCGTGCTGACTGGGGTGTTCCAAAGCTGGAACCTTTCCCTTTCGATCCTGAA
>JACMNW010000381.1 GCA_014378345.1 Pseudorhodobacter sp.
GCAAGACCTGTATTACCGTCTGGGCGGTGTTGCCCTGCAGGTGCCTGCGTTGCGCGAACGGGTGGATGACATTTCATTGCTGGCCGATCACTTTTTGGCGCGGGGGGAGCGGGAACTGGGCACGGTGCGCCGCCTGTCGAAAGAGGCGGGCGATCTGGTGCGCGCCTATTCGTGGCCCGGCAACGTGCGGCAATTGGAAAACACGCTGCGCCGCCTGATGGTGACATCGTCGGAGGCTGAAATTACCCGCGCCGAAGTGGATGCCGTTTTGGGCAACCAACCGGCGATGGAGCCGTTGCGGGGCGGTGGCGCGGGCGAAAAGCTGTCGGCATCTGTCGCGCGGCATTTGAAGCGGTATTTTGATCTGCACGGCGGATCTTTGCCACCTGACGGTGTGTACAACCGGATTTTGCGCGAAGTCGAACTGCCGTTGATCGAGATTGCGCTCGACGCAACTGCCGGAAATCAGGCGAAATGTGCCGATCTTCTGGGCATCAATCGCAATACTTTGCGCAAGAAGATCACCGAGTTGGATATTCGCGTGACACGGCGCCGCAAACTGATGTAAAACCGCAACATCAAGCGTGTCTTTCGCGTTATTATGTGAAAGACATACCAGATGTGGCGGCGCGTTTTGTCTGCCGTTTGTGTGAATGGGGGCGAAATTCCTTGCATAAGGCTGTGCGCAGCAACACTTGGGTCAAGCTTTCACGCCTGCGCCGGATGCGCCGGTTTCAGACGGCTATGACGCTGGGGTTGGTTATGCTTGGCCCGGTTCTGGCGGTGATCACCTTTCTGACGTTGGGGCCGTTGAACCAAAGTGCAAGTTCGCCCGCACTGCGTTTGGTGCTGTTGGCGGATCTGGTTTATATTCTGGCTGTGGCGGCGCTGGTGATACAACGCTTGGCCAAAATCATTGCAGACCGGCGCAGCCAATCAGCGGGGTCGCGGCTGCATTTGCGGCTATCTGGGTTGTTCGCGCTGATCGCGTTGATCCCGACGGTTTTGGTGGCTGTGTTTGCTGTATTAACGGTGAATGTGGGGCTAGAGGGCTGGTTTTCAGACCGGGTGCGCCAAGTCGTGAGCAATTCGCTGTCTGCCGCCCAAGCCTATGAGGGAGAGCATCGTCAAGGTCTTACCGAAGACGCCGATAGTCTTGCTGGATATTTGAACGTGGCCAAGCAATCCACGTTCTTTCTGCGCGATGATCAGCTGCGCCCGGTTTTGACCCAAGGCCAAGCGGCCATTCAACGTGGCCTGCGCGAAGCGTTCTTGATCGATGGCGCAGGCGATTTGAAAACGCGTGGCGAAAAGTCCTATCTTTTCGATTTCGAAAAACCGAAAGCCGAGGAAATTGCCCGCGCCAAAACTGGTGAAACGGTGATCATTCAAGATGGCACGAATGATGAATTTCGCGCGCTGGTGCATCTTGATGCTTTTGCTGACCGTTATCTTTACGTCTCACGCAAGGTAGATGGCAAAATCCTGGGCTTGCTGGACGAGACGCAACAAACAGTGCGGCTGTATCAGCAACTGGAATCCGAACGCGGTCGGTTGTTGTTTGAGTTTGGGCTTTTGTATCTGGGCTTTGCTTTGATCCTTATCCTTGCTGCCGTTTGGCTTGGCCTGTGGTTTGCCGAACGGCTGGCGCGGCCAGTGGGGCGTCTGGCAGGGGCTGTGCAGCGGGTGGGCAACGGTGATCTGGATGTGACCGTGCAAGAAGAGGAAGGCGATGATGAAATCGCCATGCTGGGCCGGATTTTCAACCAAATGACGCGGCAGTTGAAGGGGCAGCGCGAGGCCTTGGTAGATGTGCACAGTCAGACGGAACGGCGTCGGCGGTTGTTTGATTCTGTGCTTTCATCTGTGACGGCAGGGGTGATTGGCCTTGATGCGGCGGGCAAGGTGGCGTTCGTGAACCGCGCGGCGGAACGCCTGTTGGATGTTTCTGACGGGACCACCGATCTGGCGCTGGATGTGGCGGTGCCGGAATTTGCCGGGCTGTTTGAACGGCTGCGCGATGGGTCTGGTGCTGCGGTCCAAGACGAGGTGCGGCTGGCACGCAAAGGCAATCTGGAAAGCTTGCTTGTGCGGATGTCGGTGCGCACCAATGATGCAGGGCGGCTTGAGGGCTATGTTGTGGCCTTTGACGATGTCACACAACTGGTGTCGGCGCAGCGCATGGCCGCATGGGGCGATGTGGCCCGACGAATTGCGCATGAGATCAAGAACCCATTGACGCCGATTGCGCTGTCTGCTGAGCGCATCAAGCGCAAGTTCCGACCGTTGGTGGGCGATCACGCGGCTGATCTGGAACAATATGCCGACGTAATTATTCGTCAAACCAACGACTTGCGCCGCATTGTTGATGAATTTTCCAAGTTTGCCCGGATGCCGGAACCAGACCGGCGCGAACATGATTTGACCATGCTGGTACACGACGCAGTTCTTTTGCAAACAAGCGGTCAGCCAGATGTGCATTTCGTGTCAGCGCTGCTGACCGAGCCTTTGGTGCTTGATTTGGATGCTACAATGATTTCGCAGGCGCTAACAAATCTAATTAAGAATGCTGGGGAAGCTATTGAAACAAAAGTGGAAAAAGGTATCGACGGCGATGCGACGCCGGAAATTCGCGTGACGATGGCGGTTACCGAAAACGATGCGGTGATCGAAATTGCCGATAACGGCATTGGTCTGCCCGCAGACCGGGCACGCCTGTTTGAACCCTACGTTACTACCCGCGAAAAGGGCACTGGCCTTGGCTTGCCCATCGTGAAAAAGATCATCGAAGAACATGGCGGGACGTTGGCCTTGGTCGATGCCCCGTTATTTGATGGCAACAGGCATGCAGGGGCGATGGCAGTGATCCGTCTGCCCCGCACCACCCGGTCAGCGCGCCCGCGCCCCGGAAAAGGCAGCATGGCAGGCCGAGAAACAGCCGGAGGACAGGTATAGATTATGACAGGTATTCTGATCGTGGACGACGAACGCGATATCCGCGAATTGATTGGAGATATCCTTAAGGATGAGGGCTATCCCGTTCGTCTTGCTGGAAATTCTGACGAATGCATGGCTGAGATCAACGCGGAACCGCCCGCATTGATGATCCTTGATATTTGGTTAAAAGACAGCCGGATGGACGGGATCGATATTCTGAAAGTGGTGAAACGCGATAATCCAGATGTGCCGGTGGTAATCATTTCCGGCCATGGCAATATTGAAATTGCGGTCGCTGCAATCCGGCAAGGGGCCTATGATTTTATTGAAAAACCATTCAACATTGATCAATTGATGGTAGTGGTCAGCCGGGCGATGGAAACCTCGCGATTGCGGCGTGAGAACGGAGAATTGCGGCGCAGGGACGTGACATCTACCGATATGCTGGGCAATTCGCCTGCCTATAAAACGCTGCGCGCTAACCTTGACAAGGTGACCAAATCCAATGGCCGGGTGATGCTGACGGGGCCTGCGGGGTCGGGCAAGGAAATGGCGGCGCGCTTCATTCATGCCAATTCGAATCGTGCGTCTGCGCCGTTTATTTCAGTGTCATCCGCCGCGATTGAGCCGGATCGGATGGAAGAGGTGCTGTTTGGCCGCGAGACGGCAGATCGTGGCGTGGAACAGGGCCTGCTGGAACAAGCGCATGGCGGCGTGGTTTATTTTGATGAAGTGGCCGATATGCCGCTGGGAACACAATCAAAAATTCTGCGAGTGCTGGTGGATCAGCAATTCATCCGGTTGAACGGTGCCGATAAGGTTCGGGTTGATTTGCGGGTGATATCATCAACCACGCGGGATTTGCGCAGTGAAATCAGCAACGGCCGGTTCCGCCAGGAACTGTATGACCGCCTCAACGTTGTGCCCATTGCTGTGCCGTCACTGGAAGAACGGCGCGAAGATATTCCTGAATTGACCAAACATTTCGTTGATCTGTTTCACCGCACGCAAGGCCTGCCCAGCCGAACCTTGTCAACCGAGGCCGAGGCGATGCTGCAGACAATGCAATGGCCCGGCAACGTGCGCCAACTGCGCAATGTGATTGAACGGGTGCTGATATTGGGGGACGGGTCGGGCGTCATTGAAGCCAAGGAACTGCCCGGCCAGGACACTGCGTCTGATGCCGGGGGCCGCATGGTTTTGGGCGGGGCGATGGCAACCTTGCCCCTGCGCGAAGCACGCGAGCTGTTCGAACGCGAATATCTGCTAACGCAGATAGGCCGATTTGGCGGCAACATCAGCCGCACGGCCAACTTTGTAGGGATGGAAAGATCCGCCTTGCACCGAAAGCTTAAGTCGTTGGGTGTGATGACAACGTCCAAAGCAAGCGGTCGCGCGCCACATGAAGACCAAGAAGACCTTGACGATTGACAATGCCATGCCCCTGCTGATTGACCATCGCGGC
>JACMNW010000382.1 GCA_014378345.1 Pseudorhodobacter sp.
ATGCCAAAGGTCTGACGCTTTCACCCTTTCATTTTGGCAAAAGTATCCTCGGGGGGGTGAATTGGCGACAGCCAAGAGGGGGGCCGACAGCCCCCCTGCCTGACGATTTTTTTCTTAAAAAAATCGTGGCACCTCACCCCTTGCCAAACTTGCCCCGGAGCGCCTCAAACGCATTCCCCGATGCCTGCACAACGGGCCCCGCTACAGACGGCCCCGGTTTGCCCTTAAGCGGTGCAGGCCCCCTTTCCGCCACCCGCTCCCGCGCCTCGGATGTGTCGGGTTTCATCGACAATCCAATGCGCTTGCGGGCCGCATCAACCTCTACCACCCGCACCGTCACCACATCGCCCGCCTTCACCACCTCATGCGGATCTCGCACGAATTTGTCGGCCAACTGGCTCACATGCACCAACCCGTCCTGATGCACCCCAATATCCACAAACGCGCCAAACGCCGCCACATTGGTCACCGTGCCTTCCAGCATCATCCCCGGTTTTAAATCGCGGATTTCCTCGATCCCGGCCGCAAAGGTCGCGGTCTTGAAACTGGGTCGCGGATCACGCCCCGGCTTTTCCAGCTCCAGCAAAATATCGCGCACCGTCGGCAACCCAAACCGCGCGTCGGTGAAATCGGCAGGTTCCAACTGCCGCAACATCGCCGGATCGGCCATAACGCTGCGTAAATCCCGCCCGCACGCCGCCACGATTTTGCGTGCCAGATCATAGGCTTCCGGATGAACCGAACTGGCATCCAACGGCTCCGTCCCGCCAGATATTCGCAAAAACCCTGCCGCCTGTTCAAACGCCTTCGGCCCCAACCGCGCCACCTTCAGCAACGCCCGCCGAGACGCAAACGGCCCGTTCGCATCCCTGTGGCTGACAATCGCCTCGGCCAACCCCGGCCCCAGCCCCGACACCCGCGCGAGCAATGTCCCCGACGCCGTGTTCAGATCCACCCCCACCGCGTTCACCGCGTCTTCCACCACCGCCTCCAGCGACCGCCCCAACCGATGCTGATCGACGTCGTGCTGGTACTGCCCGACGCCAATCGCCTTCGGTTCAATCTTCACCAGTTCCGCAAGCGGGTCTTGCAGCCGCCGCGCAATAGACACAGCACCCCGGATCGACACATCAAGATCCGGAAACTCCCCCGCCGCCAGTTCCGATGCCGAATAGACCGACGCCCCCGCTTCCGACACGATGACCTTCACCGGCTTGGGCGCATCCCCCGGCAAAGCCGCCAGCACATCCGCCACCAATTTCTCAGACTCGCGCGATGCCGTGCCATTGCCAATCGCTATCAACCCCACCCCATGCGCCCGGATCAACCGCGCCAATTCCACGCTCGCCCCACGAACATCATTCTTCGGCTGGAACGGATAGATCGTCGCATGATCCACAACCTTGCCAGTGGCATCTATCACCGCAATCTTGCAGCCGGTGCGAATACCCGGATCAACCCCCATCGTGACCTTGCCGCCGGCCGGAGCCGCCAGCAGCAAATCTTTCAGATTGCGCGCAAACACCGCAATCGCCTCAGCTTCCGCACGGTCGCGCAGATCGCCCATCAGATCCAACCCAAGCGAGGTTTTCAGCTTCACCCGCCACGCCCACGATGCCGCATCGCGCAACCAGACATCCCCCGGCAAAGCGCCACCCGCCTTCAACTGCCCCGCACACATCCGTTCCGCCGAACTGGCCCCCCGCGCGGCATCAGCCTCCACCTCCAGATCAAGCGATAAAAACCCCTCATTGCGCCCGCGCAGCATCGCCAACACCCTATGCCCCGCCACTTTTCCATAGGCTTCCGAATGGGCGAAATAATCCGAAAATTTCGCGCCTTCCGCTTCTTTCCCCGCCACAACGCTCGACGAAATCCGCCCTTCCGCCTTCATATGCGCCCTAAGCCGCGCCAGAAGCCCTGCGTCCTCACTCAGTCCTTCGGCAATAATATCCCGCGCGCCTTCCAGTGCCGCCTTCGCATCCGGCACGGCCTCCGTCAAAAACCCTGCCGCCAATTCTGCAGGCTCCACCGCCCGGCGCTCCGAAATCGCTGCAGCCAAAGGGCCCAGCCCATTTTCCCGCGCAATCATCGCCTTGGTCCGGCGCTTTGGCTTGAAGGGCAAATACAGGTCTTCCAACTCCGCCTTGGTTACCGCCCGCGCTATCCCCGCCTCCAGCGCATCGGTTAAAACCCCCTGGCCTCGAATAGAATCCAGCACCGCCACCCGCCGCGTCTCCAGTTCCCGCAAATACTCCAGCCGTTCCGCCAGCCTGCGCAGTTGCGTATCATCCAACCCCCCGGTCACTTCCTTGCGGTAGCGCGCGATGAACGGCACCGTTGATCCGCCGTCCAACAGTGCCACAGCCGCATTCACCTGATCCGCCCGCGCGGCAATATCGGTAGCAATCAACAGGGAAATGCGGCGGTTCTGGTCGGGGGTCATGGGATTTGGCCTTTGTATTGCAAGGACGGCTACCCTAGCCAACCCCGCCACAAAGGCCAAGGGTCGCCTCCACCAAAAGCAAAGCGACCACAGGTCACTGTATTAATGGTGGGAATTGAAATGGTACCACGTCCCCGGCTCGAACGGGGGACCCCTAGATCCACAATCTAGTGCTCTAACCAACTGAGCTAACGCGGCGCCATGTCGCGATTTAGCCCCCCCCCATTCAGATTGCAAGAGGATGATTAGCCATTCAACCAGACTTGAACGCATCGCCATTCGGCGTTAGTCCAATCCATACACCACGATGAAAGGGCCAATCATGGGCATCGACAAACAAAGCGATCTTGCCGCCAACATCCAGATCGGCCCAACCGACCAAGGCATGGTGCGCATTTATATCGAAGCTGAAGGCGGCATTGAACTGCCGCTGGATTTCGATCCTGAAGAAGCCGAAGAGATTGCCGAAGAACTGCGCGCCGCAGCCACCGCAGCCCGCGCTATGGCAAAAGGCAGCCCTAAACCGAAAAAGCGCTAAACCACCGAAAAGCTAAACCCGGGGTCACGGTAGCTTTGCAATCGTAACGCCGCATGGCGCGCAAATCCCTGCACCAGCATTTTACGCCGCGCGGGTGCCACGGGTGTAATCGGCCCCATCCGCACAATTTCCGCGTCATATCCATCGGCCAAGATCAACCCGGACCCTTCCGGCAGTAAATCGGTCGGAAAATCCGCATCCACGGCCCAGAAAAACCTATCGCACCACTCCAGATACAAATGCCATTTCTGATCGGCCGCATAATCCGCCCGCCCCGATTTGCATTCCACCACCCAAATCTCGCCCTTTGGCCCCAAAGCCATCACATCCACGCGCAGCCCCTGCGCCGGCACCAATTCCTCCACCGTGACAAACCCATGGCCGCGCAAATGCCGGGCAACCCCCCGCGCAAGCCTCTGCCCCGGGGTAAGACCCGGCGCATCAATCAACAGTATCTGGTAAGGCTCTGGATGGCTCATCGGGCAAATATGAACCAAACATGAACATCAAGCAAGACGTAAGCAGAATCCTTGCGCAAAGCCCACCGCTGCCCTATATTCGAATTTGACGGTTACTGCTCTTCTCGTGCTTGGCCCTTTTCCAGTGGCCGATAAGCATCTCCGAGGGAGCTGGCTCTGCCTTGGTTCCGGCCTTGGTATCTGGCGACCAACCTGAACACTCAGGCTCTCGGGAAATTCACGCCTTCACGGCCGCTGCGGTTTCCGTCACTTTCCCTGCAGTCCGGCGCGGTATAGTGTAGCCCTGCATATTCGGGCCAAAGAAAAAGGGCAGGTTCCCCCGCCCTTTTCCCTTTCACCATCAAAGGGGCCGTTTTATCCCCCTTCAAGGATTTAGAAGCCGTAGACCAGCGATATTCCAAGCTTGTTATCGGTCTTGATAGGGCGGCTGTCGTTGTATTCGGTCAGATAGCTGACGCGTGTAGAAAACGCGTCAGACATCTTGAAGTTGACGCCCAGATCGTTGTTGACCCCCAACGCAGAATCCGACTTCAGAACGTCAGTGTCGTTGGTCAAGAATACGTTTTCATTGAACGAATAAAAGAACCGCGACGACACAATGTAGCCGGTTTCCGTTTCGTCATTGTTGATGCCGTCTTCGGTATAGCGAACGCCAATACCCGCTTGAACGCGCCAGGTTACATCAGGCGAATTCAAAATGCGGTAACCTGGACCAAAACCAACAAACGCGTCGGTTTTATTCTCTCCCAACTCGTCAGCCAAACCATCGGATTCAACGCGGCCCAACACAAACCCGTAGAACCGATCATCAAAATAATAGTTAAGATCATACACACCGAAAACATCTTCTTTGGTAGTTACACCGTTATCATCGGCAAAATCCAGCGCCACACCGATTGTCTGTACAATCTGGCCCTGAGCAAAGCGCAAACGCGCGCCTGCCGAAAACTCTTGGCTCTCATTGTTACCGGTCTTGCCGGAATAGCTTAAAGACGCACTTCCCGACAAACCGGGGCGGTATTCCGGGTTACCAAACCGCGACTCGTCATTCGACCGATCCAAGTCTTTACGAACATTGTCTGTAATGTCAACAATCCGGTCATCCAGCGCGTTGTAGCCCGTAAGAGTACCTTGTGCCATCGATGCGGTAGTTCCCAGTAACACGGCGAGAACTGCACCCCCGGCTATATTTGACAGTGTTTTCATCTGCATTCCTTTCATGCATCATAGATGGCTGGGGCGATCCACCAACATGCCCACCCGTGACTGAAAAACCTGCAGCGGCATCAATGGTTCCGGCAGCAGCGCCTTGGCCTTGATCAAACTTCTTCAGCCAAACATTGGATTCTGGCCGAAATAAATAAATACATTATAAATCATATGATTAGCACAGCCTGCAGCCCGATTTTCAGCTCTTGGCTGTGCAAACCAGTCAACTTGAGAATATTTTATCGAATTCAGGGAACTTTTATGAATGCCTGATTGAATGATATTTGCCGGGCCATTTAACGGCCTTGCAAAATCAAAACGCTTCAGGCTTTGCCGCGTGCGCCATGTGGTCCAGCACAGCATTCACAAACTTCGCCTCTTTTCCCTCGGGAAAAAACGCCTTTGCCACGTCAACATATTCTGTAATCACCACCTTTGGCGGCGTCGGCATTTCTACCATTTCGCCCCCGGCCGCCCGAAACAGCGCGCGCAACACCGGATCAATCCGGTCGATAGGCCATTTCGCCACCAATGCGCGGTCGGTCAACTGGTCAATCTTCGCCTGCCAGTTTACCGCATGGCCAACCACGGCGCGAAAATGATCCACATCGCCTTCGGCCATCTCATCGCCATCATAAACCGCGCCAAAACGGTGCGTCTCAAACTCACGCACGACGTCTTCCACGGTTTGCCCACTGGACTCCATCTGAAACAACGCCTGCACCGCATAAAGCCGCGACGCTGATTTCATCTGTTTCTTCAAGGCCTGCTTAGGTGAAACGGTCATGCCCGAAACCCGATGCCCTTGGTCTGCCCCGCCCAACGGCGTGACAATGCTATCAGATGCAACGCCGCCGCCGCCGCCCCGCCACCTTTGTTCTGCCCTGCTACTTCCGCACGCACTTCCGCCTGCCCCCGGTTTTCCACCGTCAAAATGCCGTTGCCGATGCAAGCGCCCTGCAAACCAAGCAGTGAAAGCCCCCGCGAGCTGTCATTGCACACCGTGTCATAATGCGTCGTCTCGCCCCGGATGATGCAGCCCAGCGCCACATAGCCATCAAACTTCACCTGCCGTTCTGCCATTGCAATCGCCGTCGGCACTTCAAGCGCACCCGGCACCTCGATTACCTCAACCTCCGCGCCACAATCGGCCGCAGTGGCCTTGGCCCCGGCAATCAACTGATCCGCAATATCGCGGTAATGGGGGGCCACCACGATCAACAGCTTCACGGGCTTATCAAACGTCGGCAGCGGTAAGGTATAGTGGTTTTCATTGGCAGCCATAATCTTATCCCTCATTGATCGCGCGGGTGCCGGCAATGGTCAGCCCGTAAGCGTCCAGCCCAACCACCTTTGGCGCGCGTGAATTTGTCACAAGCGTAATTGCGTGCAGGCCCAGCGAAGACAATATCTGCGCGCCAACGCCGTATTGACGCAAGGTCTGTGGCGATGCCTCACCCTCCATGGCCAGCTTCATTGCGGTATCGCGCAACAGCACCACAACGCCACGCCCCTCCGCCGCAATCAGCCGCATCGCATCTGGCAATTCGCTGGCATGTCCCGGGCCAATGCCCAGCACATCCTCCAATGGGTTCAACGCATGCATCCGCACCAACACCGGGGCGGCGGAGGTCAAATCGCCCTTTGTCAGCACGATATGCTCTGCCCCCTGAATATCGTCCGAAAACACCCGCATCAGCCAATCACCACCAAACGCGGATATCACCCGCTTTACGGCCTTCTCGCCGACCAAATTGTCATGCCGACGCCGATACGAAATCAAATCCGAAATCGTGCCGATTTTCAGCCCATGTTTTTGTGCAAAGCTAACCAAATCCGGCAGCCGCGACATGGTGCCATCGTCATTCATGATCTCGCAGATCACACCCGATGGGTTCAACCCGGCAAGGCGGCTGATATCCACCGCCGCCTCAGTATGCCCTGCCCGCACCAACACGCCGCCATCCCGCGCACGCAGCGGAAACACATGCCCCGGCGTCGCAATATCTGCCCCTGTCATCGCAGGATCAATCGCCACCGCCACCGTCAACGCCCGGTCCGCCGCCGAAATCCCCGTGGAAACCCCCTCGCGCGCCTCGATCGATACCGTAAACGCAGTCTCATGGCGGCTGGAGTTCTTGGATGCCATCAACGGCAAACCAAGCTGGTCAATCCGTTCCCCTGTCAGCGTCAGACAGATTAACCCACGCCCATGCATTGCCATGAAATTCACCGCATCCGCCGTGCACATCTGCGCCGGGATCACCAGATCGCCCTCATTCTCGCGGTCCTCATGGTCCACCAGAATGAACATGCGGCCCTGACGCGCATCCTCGATAATCTCTTCAATTCTGGATATCGCGTCCGAATATTCGGTCTTCACATCGCTCATGGCTTAAGGCTCCGCAGGCTGCTTGGTTGCCCATACTCCGCGTAACTCTCAAACGCCAGACCCGGCATCACCTGCATTCCTCAACACCCGTTGTGCACTTCCCCAACTTCACAATTCATTTTGGCCCAAATATCCGCGCCGCAGGCATCGATGGCATAAAGCTAACCGCCAAAATATCGCTCCGCCGGCACATACCCCGCCAACCGCCCTGCGGCGCACCAGCCCTGTTCCAACGCCATATCGCCCACCAACAGCACCCGGTCCCCCGGCAACCCCGCCCTTGCCGCCCGGATCAATGCAGCGCTTTCAGAAAAATTCGCAAACGCCCCGGGTGCTGCAAAAGCAGCCTGCAACAAACCCTCCGCTGCTTGCAGCGCACCCTCCGGTGTCAAGGGTGCGGACACTACCGCCATCCGCCCGCAGTCTGTCAACGCAGCTAATTTCTGCGCCCGGTCCTGTGGCAAAGCGGGCCGCGCGCCCAACAAACGCAGCGCATTGGATGAAAACAAACACGCCACCACATCATGCCCCGATGCCACCCGCACAGAGGCATAGGTCTTATACTCCAACCCCAGTTCCTTAGCCCGCCTGACCCGCCCTCGCAAAACTTCTATCGGCAAATGCGGCAGCAGATTTTCCCGCGCCGCCGTCCAGCAATGCTTGCGCCAGCTTGCCCCTGGCTCTATCGTTGGCCCAAAGTTATGCCCCAATCCCGCCAGCGGTTCCGCCATCAATCCCACTCCCGCAGCCGCGCGACATAGCGCGCCATGGTGTCGATCTCCAAATTCACCCGGTCGCCCAAAGCCACATCGCCCCACGTTGTCGCTTTTTGCGTATGCGGGATAAAGTTGATGCCAAAATCGCAGCGATTGACACCGTTCACCGTCAAAGACGTGCCGTTCAGCGCGACAGACCCCTTTGGCGCGATAAACTTCGCCAACGCTTCCGGGGCGCGAAACGTCACCCGCAAACTGTCGCCTTCCGGCTGCAATCCCACCACCACGGCCACATCATCCACATGGCCAGACACGATATGCCCGCCCAATTCATCGCCCACCTTCAACGCCCGCTCCAGATTGATCCGCTTGCCCACGACCCAACCGCCAAGACCAATATTCGTGGCCCCAACCGTTTCCGCCGAAATTTCCACATCGAACCAATCCTGTGGCGCGGCGCCCAAAGCGATCACCGTCAAACACACACCGTCACAAGCAATCGACGCGCCAATATCAATGCCGCCCACATCATACCGCGTGCCAATCCGCGCCCGCAGATCGCCGCGCTGTTCCAGTTCCAGCACATGGCCAATATCAGTAATTATTCCCGTGAACATCGGCAAACCTCGTCGCAACCCATTTGCATTTTGGTAGCCCCCCCGATGCCCCAGCGCAAGCGTAACCCCCTGTGACGTCAGCGCTTGGATCGCCCAATAAAAACCCAAAACTCTGTGCAACCCTTGATCACAGACCAAATCCGCCGTTACCCTACCCAAAATCCAGACAAGGCCCCCGATGCAACCCCGCAGCTTTCTGTTCCTTCAAGGCCCCCACGGTCCGTTTTTCGGGCAGCTGGCGGCCATGCTGCAACGCACGGGCGCGAAAGCCCGGCGCATAGGTTTCAACCGCGGCGATCAAGCCTTCTGGCCAGATAAAACCCGCTACACCGCCTTTCACGGCATAATCGACACGTGGCGTGACACGCTATCAACCTACCTCACCCACCACAAAATCACCGACCTCGTGCTTTACGGCGATACCCGCCCAGTCCACGCGGCAGCCGTAACTCTCGCCCAATCCGCAGGCATCACCGTGCATGTGTTTGAAGAAGGCTACCTTCGCCCGCATTGGGTCACCTATGAACGCGGCGGATCAAACGGCCATTCCCGGCTTATGGGTATGTCGGTGGCCGATATGCGCGAAGGTCTGGCCCAAACCGACGTCGACCTTGCCGCCGCCCCTGCCCATTGGGGCGATCTGCGCAGGCATATGTTCTGGGGGGCTGTCTATCACGGCATCTTGTTGGCCGGGCGCCGCCAATACCCCGCCTTTCGCCCGCACCGCAGCCTGACGGCGGGTCAAGAATTCTGGCTTTACGCCAAACGCTATGCGCTGCTTCCCCTCCATAGTGCCGCGCGCATTGCCGCCTCCCTGCGCATCCGGCATGGCGGTTTTCCCTATCATCTGGCGCTGTTGCAACTGGAACATGACGCCAGCTTCCGGTCGCACAGCCCCTTTGCCACGATGGCCGATTTCTTGGCCGAAGTGATCAGCGGCTTTGCAAACGGCGCGCCCAAACATCATCACCTCGTCTTCAAGGCCCACCCGCTTGAAGATGGCCGCGTCAACATTTCCCAAATGATCCGTTATATTGCCCGCGACCATGGCATCACAAACCGCGTGCATTTCGTGCGCGGCGGCAAACTTGCGCTCCTGCTGGATCATGCCACTTCTGCTGTCACGGTAAATTCCACCGCTGGCCAACAGGCCCTGTGGCGGGGCCTGCCGCTTAAAACATTCGGCGCGTCGGTCTATTCCAAACCTGAATTTGTATCGCCCCAACCGATCACCGCATTTTTCGCGCATCCGCAAAAACCTGATAGCCGCGCTTACCGCGATTATCGCCATTACCTGCTGCAAACCAGTCAAGTTGCCGGTGGCTACTATTCCTCGCGCGGGCGGCGCGCCCTGCTACGATCTGTAGTGGATTTGATGCTTGCTACCGCCGATCCCTATGACGCGCTGCCGCAAAAAGACGCGGCACCAAAGCCACAGTTGCGGCTCGTATCGGGGCTTACAACCTGAAGGCTCGCCTTTTTCTAAACCAGCCGTTACGTTGACAAAAAACTTGAGGCAAGCCCAGTAAAGGAGCCCGAGCAGTGAAATCGAACTTATCAAGGGGGGCAAACGCCCTGACCCTTGCCATTTTGGTGGCGGCGCTTGGCTCTTGCGGGCTTCCCCGATCCGGCCCAAATAAACGCGAGATCTACGCAGGGTCTGTCCTGAAAAAGGGCGATGCTTTCGTGGTTGAGGTGAACCCGCGTGTTTCGCAGATCACGGCTGTATCTCCGTCATTTGGGTTTAACAGCGCATTCGAGAATGCGGGTCTGGCCGGGTCTGACACCATTTCGCCCGGCGATACACTGGCGCTTACGGTGTTTGAAAACGTCAAGGAAGACCCGCTTTTGGGCAATACCGGCCAACGCGTGACGCCGTTAAGCGAAATGCAGGTCGATGGCCAAGGCTATATTTTTGTGCCCTACGCAGGCAAAATTCGGGCGGCGGGCCAAACGCCCGACGGTCTTCGCCAAGCGATAACCCGCAAGTTAGATCCGCAAACACCCGACCCGCAGGTTACAGTACAACGCCTTGCAGGCGAAGGGTCATCGGTATCCTTGGCGGGGTCTATCAATGCGCCCGGCGTCTATCCGATGGAACTGCCGACGCGCACGCTTGCGGCGATGCTGTCAAAGGCGGGTGGTATCTCTATCGATCCTGCAATCGCGCTGGTTCGTGTCACGCGCGATGGGCACACCGGAAAAGTATGGCTGCAAGATTTGTATGATAATCCCAGCCTGGATATCGCGCTCCGTTCCGGCGACCAGATTGTTGTGGAACGCGATACCCGCGCCTTCACCGCCCTTGGCGCTACCGGCCAGCAAAACCGCGTGCAGTTTGAAACCAAGGCCTTGTCCGCCTTGGAAGCGATTGCCACTGTTGGCGGCCTCGCCACCAACACAGCCGATCCGACAGGCGTGTTTGTCTTGCGCAATGAACCTGCCGAAATTGCCAATGCCGTGCTGGGCCGAAATGATTTGGTCGGCGATCAGCGCATGGCCTATGTGCTTGATCTGACCCAGCCAACCGGCATGTTTGAAGCCCGCGATTTTCTGATCCGCGACGGTGATACCGTTTATGTCACCGAAGCTCCCTATGTGCAGTGGCAAAAAAGCCTGTCTGCAATCACGGGCACAGCTGGCGCCGCCAACCAAATCGGCAATGTTGCCGGCGGCCTTTAAGCGCAAACATGAACGGCGATTTCGCCACTCCAGAAACAGCCGCCGGGCCAGAAAGAGCCGCCGGGCCGATCCCCTGGCGGCTGTTTACGTCTTCTATGGGGTTCCTGACCCAAAGCCGCTTGCGCCGGATGCTACATCTGTCTGGCCACCAAATTTGCCTTGGTCTCCCCGGCAAATCAGATGGTGTTTTGGTCTGGGGCCAAAGCGCCACGTCCAATCGTGGTCAAGCACTGGCGGCACGGCGCAATCTGCCCCTGATCCGCGTCGAAGACGCCTTTTTGCGGTCCCTGCGACCCGGCCGTATGGGCGACGCCCCGCTGGGGCTGCTGATTGACCCACTCGGTGTACATTTCGATGCCTCTGGTCCCAGTCTGATCGAGCAATGCCTACATTCCGACAGATTGTATGATTCGAACTTCTTGGCCCGCGCAGAAACCGGAATTGCCCGTTTGCGTGCGCTTGATTTGTCAAAATACAATATTCATGATCTCTCGCTGCCCTTGCCGGCGCCCGGTTATGTGCTGGTCGTCGACCAAACCAAAGGCGATGCCTCACTACGCGCAAGCGGGGCAGACCACACCACATTTCAAACCATGCTCGCCCGCGCCCGTGCCGATTATCGTAGCGAGCGCATTGTCATAAAATCCCACCCGGAAACCGCCCGTGGGCTTCGTCCCGGCCATTTCTCACCTGCCGACGCGCAGAAAAATGTGACCCTACTTTCCGACCTCGTCTCACCTCACAAACTGCTGGC